>JANMEM010000304.1:0-2334 GCA_031376985.1 Hyphomicrobiales bacterium | reverse complement strand
CGCAGAGCTGGGGGCCGCAGAACAGGTCATCCTCACGTTGTCGGCCAATGGTTACGGCAAGCGTACCTCGTCTTACGAATACCGCATCACCAACCGCGGCGGCAAAGGCATCACCGCCATGGTGGTGAACGACAGAAACGGCCCACTGGTCGCGTCGTTCCCCGTGGAACAAGGCGACGACATCATGCTGGTCACCGACGGCGGCCAAATGATCCGCTGCCCGATCCACGACATAAGGAAAGCCGGAAGAAACACCCAAGGCGTCATCGTGCTGGATACGGCAGATGACGAACATGTGGTGAGCGTGGAACGGATCAGCGAAGAGGCGGGGGACGAGGGGGAATAACCTCAAGCCACCTGTGCCGCAGCTTTGGCCTCAAGCAATTCTCCAATCGATTGCGCCGACTGCGGTTTGCCGAACAGGTAGCCTTGCAACATTTCGCAACCCGCAAGGCGCATCAATGTGGCTTGCTCTTCTGTCTCAACTCCTTCGGCAATCACTAGCGCGGCCAGTCCTTTGGCAATCAGCACTGTTCCCTGCACAACATTTTGCGTCAGGCCGTTGGTCGAAATTGAATTTGTCAAACTCCGGTCAAGCTTGATCTTGTTGAAGGCATATTCACGCAGATATCCGACACTGGCAAAGCCCATGCCGAAGTCATCAAGTGCCAGAGAAATACCCATGTTCTGCACCTCTTGCATTGCGGCATGCGCCCGAACAGGGTTTTCGATCAAAACCGATTCCGTGAATTCAATCTCCAGCCGTGC
Organism: Hyphomicrobiales bacterium; assembly: GCA_031376985.1. GTDB lineage: Bacteria > Pseudomonadota > Alphaproteobacteria > Rhizobiales > Aestuariivirgaceae > Aestuariivirga. Next base: position 1,566 of record JANMEM010000304.1, on the reverse strand, counting down.
CGGGTCAAACCCCGTCGATTGCAACACCGCCGTCAGAGTCTCGACAAAATTGAGGTTACGCAATTGCAGGGCTGATACATTGACGGCAACGACCAGGGATTTATGGGAGGCCATGTCGGTACAGGCCTTGAGTAAAACAGCTTTGCCCAGTTTGTCGATCAAGCCGTGTTCCTCAGCGACATGAATAAACTGGTCGGGCGAGATTTTTCTGCGTGATGAGGTTGGCCAGCGTGCCAAGGCCTCCACACCCAGAATTGACCGCTCACGGCTGCAGACGAAAGGTTGGTACGCGACTTCAATTCTGCCTTCTCCGAGTATGCTCTTCAGTTCTGCGGCAATTGCCAGTTCCTCGATGCGCACCATGTCCAACGAGGCGTTGAACCATTTCCATCGGTTGCCGCCTGTTTCCTTCGCCTGATACATTGCCAGATCTGCCTGGCGCATGAATTCAGAAATTTCAATGCGGTGAGACATGCATTTGGCAATACCCACACTGGCCCCGATGGCCACAACACGACCTTCAATGTCAAACGGCAAGTCCATGAACTTGATGCTGCGTGTTGCAAAGTCCTCAATGTCGCGTTCAGCTTTCGGTCCTGTCATCAACAGGGCAAATTCGTCGCCTCCCAGCCGAACGAGAGTGGCATTTTCGCCAGCCAGTGCCTTAAGGCCACTGGCCACAGCGCGGATCAGGGTATCGCCAATGCCATGGCCGAAAGCATCATTTACGGCTTTGAAACCGTCAAGATCGATAAAGGCAAGCACCAACAGTCCATTCGGACTTATCGAAGCGGGAATTTTTTCTCCCAGTTCCTCAATCAGCATTGTTCGGTTGTTGAGACCAGTCAAACTGTCCACACGGGACAGCCGTTGTGCTGAAAGCTCTTCTTCTTTCATCTTCACCATTGTCCGGTAGTGCACAACGGAGAGCGGCAACATCACAGCAAGCAGCGCTGCAATGCTGAGCAGCCCGGCATAAATACTGGATTCCCGCGCCGCCTTACCGGGATCAGCAGTGGTCCATGTCAGGGTTGCCACGGGCGTTTCCCATTGGTCCTGCAGCACGTCGCCGTTCTTGCTTTCTGCCAAAGGCTCCAAAGCAAGGTTTTGCAGAATGTGGTTGTTGCCCAGCTCCTGTACTGCAGGTGCTGACAACACGCGCATGAAAATCAGATACTTCTGCGGGTGGTGGAGTTGGGCTTTGGCGTTGTTGAAATACTGCAAAGGTGCCATGGCGAAAACAGATACGCCATCCACCGTATTCACCACACTGCTGATGGCATCGAATGTTCCGGAACTGCTCTGTAATGTGCGCAAAGCCCGTTCAAGTGTCGGGCCGAGATAGTCAGTTGCTTTCAAATCAGAAAACATACCAGCTTGGCCAGCGGCAAGGGTTTTGCCATCTTTGCCGATAATGAAAAAAGTGTCGTAATTTCGTTCGGTGGTCGCCACAACCCACGTTTCGCTGACCCACTGCGTATCCAGATCGTTTCTCGTCCGCTCGGCGGCGTCGTCCCACCGCGCATTGTCGATCATGATGCCCTTCAACCCGGCTTCAACCGAATT
>JANMEM010000240.1:0-11302 GCA_031376985.1 Hyphomicrobiales bacterium | reverse complement strand
CCTTCCTTGATCAGGCCCATGGCAATACCAGCCACGGAAGCTTTCATCGGAACGCCAGCGTCCATCAAGGCGAGGGATGCACCGCACACCGATGCCATGGAGGAGGAGCCGTTGGACTCGGTAATTTCCGAGACAACGCGGATGGTGTAAGGAAAGTCGGCAGCGGATGGCAACACCGGATTGATGGCGCGCCACGCGAGCTTGCCGTGGCCGATTTCGCGGCGGCCCGTGTCCCCCATGCGGCCAACTTCACCTACCGAGTAGCGAGGTAAGTTGTAATGTAGGAGGAACTTGCCCTTGGTCAAGCCGTCGAGCGTGTCGATATATTGCTCGTCTTCGCCTGTGCCCAATGTGGTGACAACCAGCGCCTGGGTTTCGCCGCGTGTGAACAGGGCGGAACCATGGGTGCGTGGGAGTACTGAGGCTTCGGCAACAATGTCGCGCACAGTGGTGGTGGTGCGGCCGTCGATGCGCTTGCCCGTATTAAGGATGGAATTGCGAACGATGTCAGCTTCAAGATGCTTGAAGTTTTCACCAAAAGCCTGATCCGACGGAGCAGAAGGATCGTCCTTCTTCACCAACAAGGCTTTTGCGGCATCCTTGGCAGCAGCAACCGCGTTCTGGCGGTCTTCTTTCTTGGCAATCGCATAGGCCTTGCGCAGATCGCCTTCCGCCTGTGACTTGACAGCTGCGTAAAGCGCTGAATGGTCCTTCGGCTGGAAATCCCGTGGTTCACGTGATGAGCGTTCGGCCAAACGGATGATGGCTTCGATCACGGGCTGAAAACCACGGTGACCAAACATCACGGCTTCCAACATCTTCTCTTCCGAAAGTTCCTTCGCTTCCGATTCAACCATCAACACGGCATCTTGCGTGCCAGCCACAATCAAGTCGAGGGACGACAGCAATTGCTGGTCTTTGGTAGGGTTCAGAACAAATTCACCGTCGATCATACCGACGCGGGCAGCACCCACAGGACCCATGAAGGGAATGCCGGAGATTGTCAGAGCGGCAGACGCAGCAACCAAGGCTGCAATGTCGCTGTCATTTTCGAGATCGTATGAAATCACCGTGGCGATCACCTGGGTTTCAATACGGAAACCATCAGGGAACAGCGGGCGGATGGGACGGTCGATCAAACGCGAGATCAGTGTTTCGCGTTCCGATGGGCGGGCTTCACGCTTGAAATAACCGCCGGGGATTTTGCCCGCAGCATAGGTCTTTTCCTGATAGTTTACGGTGAGAGGGAAAAAGTCGATTCCGGGCTTTTCGGCGCGGGCTGCAACGGCTGTTGCCAGAACAGTGGTTTCACCGATTGACAGCATGATGGCGCCATCGGCCTGACGGGCCACACGGCCGGTTTCCATGCGAAGGGTCTTGCCGGCCCATTGGATTTCTTCAACGTCAATGTTGAACATGTATTTTATCTCTTTCATTGTCCTTCGCCGCCACTTCGCACACCGATTCCCTGGACGGCATCCCCTTTGAACAAGCGCGTCACGGCCCTATTGCCTTGACACTGGTCGGGGACGCGGGTGGCGCTTCGGTGGTCCACCCGCTCATACATAATTTTAAAACTCACCCCTCCCTTGAGGGAGGGGCTGGGGTGGGTGGGGGTCGCAAAGCAACCTCTCACCACATTGCGTATTAACGACGGATTTCCAGACGCTTGATCAGCGCCTGATAACGGCCTTCATCCTTGCTCTTCAAATAGTCGAGCAGCGAACGGCGATTGGCCACCATGCGCAGCAAACCGCGGCGTGAATGGTTATCTTTCTTGTTGGTCTTGAAGTGCTCGGTCAGGTAGGTAATCCGCTCGGTGAGCAGTGCAACCTGCACTTCAGGCGAGCCTGAATCGTTTGGCGTGGTCGCAAATTCCTTGATCAGCGCAGCCTTGCGCTCAACAGTCATGGTCATGGGTCGTCTCCGGACATCATAAATTAAACATTCGAATGGCCTTGAGCACGCGATTTTCGATTTTGAACAAACCCAGAGGTGTACCCAAATGCGTGACCAAAACCGCCTCCGCCTCGGAAGGAGCTTGTCCTTCTGGTAACAAAACCCTCTGGCCTTGTTTGAGTCGAGCGGCTTCCGGGTCCATCACGGCCAGTGCAGGGATGCCGTCCAGCACGGTCTCAATGGGGCGAAGGATGCCGCTGAGGCTGTTTTCGCTGCCGGGCTTATTGCGCAATTCCTCCAGAAACTCCAGCGAAATCGCGTCCTTTTCCGAAAAAGGCCCAACGCGGAGACGGCGCAGAAGCGTCACATGACCAAGACAGCCCAGCACCCGCCCCAAGTCCCGCGCAATCGAACGCACATATGTGCCTTTACCGCACTGCACAATAAATGTTGTCTCGCCAGCGGGATCGTGATTTTCTATGTGTATCGACTCGATATTAACTGTTCGCGCCGCCAAATCCACTGTCGCTCCAGCCCGCGCCAGATCATAGGCTCTTTCGCCAGAAACCTTTATGGCAGAATAACTTGGCGGTTTTTGTTGCACTGCACCAATAAACTGCGGGAATGCTGCTTCAATATCATGCTGCAATGCAGCATTACCTGTCGAAGCCGTCACTTCACCCTCAAGATCATCCGTTGAAGTTTCGGCTCCCCACTTCACCCGAAACCGATAGGTCTTCCGCCCATCCATGGCCCAATTGACAGTTTTGGTCGCCTCTCCAAAAGCCAGCGGCAAAACGCCGGACGCAAGCGGGTCAAGCGTCCCCCCATGCCCACACTTGTCGGCATTGAGCAACCAACGCACCTGGCCCAGTGCCTGCGTCGAAGAAATCCCAAGCGGCTTGTCGAGAACGATCCAGCCATGCAGGTGGTTGCGAGGCGTCTTCGCCACTCAATCGTCCTTGTCCAAATCCTGCGCAACCACCGGGGATTTCAGCAAAGCATCAATTTTGCTGGCATAATCCAATGCAGTATCGGTTCGAAACCGTAATTGAGGCATGTATTTCATTTCCACTTTCGGCGCGATCAGCCCACGCATGAACTTCTGGTTCCTCGTGCAGGCATAAAGCAACTTTTTCTCCTGCCCCACAATCAAGGGCCGAACATAGGCAGTGGCAATTTTGAGGTCTGGCGACATCTGTACCTCAACCACACTGCATTTGATCTTCTCAAGCTCAGGGTCACCGGTTTCCCCGCGCATAAACACCTCCGCCAAAGCATGACGGATCAATTCTCCGGCACGAAGCATACGTTGGGACGGTGAGGACGCTTTCGACATGACGGTTCTTTAACCAGAAGGCGAAGCAGAACCAAATATTATTTCCAAAGTGGCCTCAAAGTGTATTTTTGTGAGATGAGCGCAATACGCCCACACCGCAATGATGTAAATTTAAATGGCGCAATAGCTGCTTCGGCCTTGATTAACGCTTGATAGCTTCATCCGCTTTGAACTGAGTGTACTGAAACCGAGCTTTGCTCCACATCACAAGCCTTGTTCAAAACCGTCCAGCTTGAATTGTTCAACATCATGTCACACCGGGCCAGCGACGTTCCGGTTGGCGTCTTGATGCAGGCAGTCTCGCCTTGCTTCACTTCGCCGCCAACATATAAACATTTACAGTCGTGGGCACTGGCCGCCGTGTTGACGGTCGCGAGAACGAAAAGCGCCATGGCCATACTTGATCGCATGCCGCCATCTCACGCCTCGCCGCAATTTCTGTCAACTCCCTAAACTACAGACTTTAAGCCTTCACAGATGTGCCTTCCAAAAGGCCAGCATCCGCCCCCAAGCCAGTTCCGCTGCGGCGCGGTCATGCACGTCGCGTTGTTCATTCATGAAAGCATGGTCAGCGTCATAGCGGTGAATTGTTGTTGATACGCCGCCCTGTTTCATCCGCGCTTCCAAGTCATTAACCAGAGCAGGTATGCACCAATCATCGGTGTTGGAGAAATGTCCCTGGAACGGGACTTTGATATGCGCTGGGTCAGCGGCTTCGCGCGGCGGAATGCCATAGAAAGCACAGGCTGCTGCAATTTCGGCAATTCGAACGGCACCCAAAATCGTCACCGCTCCGCCGAGGCAAAAGCCTGTCAGTCCGACCTTCTGACCGTTCTGCGAGAGGTAACGCGCGGCACCCCTCACGATGTTGTCAGTTGCATCGAGAAAATCCAGCGACGACATTTCACGATCAGCAGCTTTCGCATCGTGGTATGGCACAACGACACCTGCATAAAGGTCCGGCGCCAAGGCATCATAACCAGCCCGCGCCAGCCGATCGCACATGCCTTTGATCTGTTCCTGCAAACCCCACCATTCCTGAATGACAATGATGCCTGGTGCGTGATCAAGCCCCGCCTTTGCCAGATAGCCATTCGTTGGCTTGCCATCGGCCCGTTTGAAGGAGATTGATGTACCCATGATTTGCTTTACCCTTGGTCGTCTGTTTAATGACCTCTAGCACACGGAGAAACACATGCCATTTGGTATTCACGACCACCCTTTCTACAAGCCAAAATGGCGCAGGCAGGCTATTGTAGCTTCGACGGCCATGTGGGCGGTGTTTGAATTGCTGATTGCCAAGGATGGATTCTGGGTCGTCATTGCCATTTCCGTTTGGGCCTACAGTTTCTGGTTCTTTCTTCTCGCCTGGAAAGACGAACCGCCACCAGTCTAGGTCTTGGCCATTTTTTCCGCCACATCACGGCCCATCAGCAACTTCATGGCTGTACGCAAGTCTTCATTGCGCTGGAACAATTTCTCAAGGTCATCATGGTCCCAACTCACATAGTCGCCATCTGCCGATACAGTGACAGTTGCAGTGGCCGGGCGTTGCCGCAGGAACGCCAGTTCGCCGATGAAGAGTTTGGGCGAGACTTCCAGTGCGCGGTTGGCCTTGGCAATCAAAATTTTGCCACTTAAGACATAGTAGAGTTTGTTCAACGCTTCGCCTTCCGAAGTCAGAACAGTCGCGTCCTCGGATTTATGCCATTTACCAATTTTCATCAGGTTGCGAAACTGCCCGGGACTTAAAGCGTCCAGATTTCGGAACAGGGAAAGTTCAAGATCACTCATTCCGCCCTGACGACCATCGCGCAAGATGAGCAGGATCATGGCTGAGTTGATGCAGACGTTGAGAAAACTCCATAACATCGAGTTCCAAAGCGGTTGGTCAAAGGCCACGAAAAAGTAAATGGTAACAAGTGCGTCACCAACGGCGGCGAAGATCCGCAGTTTGATCTGGTCGCGAAACAGAAAACTGAGCAGTGTAAACATCGCGGCGATGTGCACGAGGTTCTGTGTCAAAAAATGCATCGCCTGATTTACTTTCTTTTCTGCGTTGAAAATGCAGGAGACATGATGTGATTGCAAGCGCTGATGCGTTTCTGGTGAGTTGACGCGCGTCCCACATCATGGCCAAGTCGTCGCAATTCTGGAGGATCATCACATGGAATACCGCTCACTGGGCAACTCTGGCCTAAAGGTTTCGCTGCACACAATGGGGACAATGAACTTCTCCGGCGAAGGTTTTTTCGGCATGGCGGGAAGCCTGTCGATCAAGGATTGCCAGCGTCTGGTCGATGTCGCCATCGACGCCGGGGTCAATCTGTTCGACACTGCCAATGTTTATACCACCGGAAAATCTGAGGAAGCCTTGGGTGAAGTGCTAAAAGGCAAATCTGCCCAAATGCTCGTAGGCACCAAGGTGCGCTTTCCAATGGGCAAGGGACCAAATGAGCAGGGCAATTCGCGCTGGCACATCATGCATGAATGCGAAGCCAGTTTGAAGCGACTGGGCCGCGACCATATTGATATCTATTACCTGCATGAATGGGATGGCATAACGCCGGTTGAGGAAACCATGTCAGCACTGGACATGCTCGTGCAGCAGGGCAAAGTCCGTTACATCGGTTGTTCCAATTTTTCCGGTTGGCATATCATGAAATGCATGAGTGCTGCAGAGCGCAACAACTTCCAGAAATTTGTGGTGCAACAAATTCACTACACCATCGAGGCGCGCGATGCAGAATATGAGTTGATGCCGGTTTCGGTTGACCAAGGCATTGGCATTCAGGTGTGGAGCCCGATTGCCGGCGGGTTGCTGTCAGGTAAATTCCGGCGCAATGCGCCTCCCCCACAATTGTCCCGTCACGTTGCAGGCTGGGGCGAGCCGCCGATCCGCGACGAAAGCCGCCTCTACGATATTATTGATGCACTGGTGAAAGTCGGCGAGGGCCGTGGAGTGTCAGCAGCGCAGGTTGCATTGGCCTGGTTGGCGGGTCGACCTGCGGTTTCTTCCATCATCGTGGGTGCCCGGACTGAAGCGCAACTCAAGGACAATCTGGCTTCTGCATCCCTCGTACTCACCGCTGAGGAACGAAAGCTGCTCGATGATGTGAGCCTCTTGCCATTGATCTATCCCTACTGGCATCAACTGAATGCCGCATCACGATTGGGCGCTGCGGACTTGTCTCTGATGGCCCCACATGTGGCCAATATGAAACCGCGCATGTAGAATTCAGGCACGCGGAATAGCTTCAACCGCGCGCCACCTTTTCCGCCATGTCGTTGCTCAGCAAGATGCCAAGCGCCGTATTGAGACTTGCGTCTTTCGCTGTAGCGCGTTCAAGGTCCGCGTGTGACCATGACATTACTGTTGCGCCAGGTGCGACGCTGACTGTGGCTGTGGCGGGCTTTTTGCGCAGATAGGCGAGTTCGCCGATGAAGACCGAAGGGTCCATTTTAATCTTGCGTTCGCCCTTGTTGATTTCAACATCACCGCGCAGGATATAATAAAGTCGATCGAGCGGTTTTCCCTCTTCGGTCAAGGTTTTTGGCGCGTCCGTACTTTCCCAACTGCCAAGTTTCATCAGGCGTCGAAACTGCCCGGGGTTAAGGCCACGCAAATTCTGGAACAGCGACATTTCATCGTCGCTCAAACTTGTCATGCGACGGTCGCGCAGGATCAGTAAAATCATCACGATATTGATCGTCATGTTGGGAATGATCCAGGCAATGGCCTCCCACAAGGGATGAGAGGCAGCGGTAAAATAATAGGCCGTATAGGCGAAGTCTCCGGCAATGGCGAAGCTGCGCAGCAAAATCTGGTCCCGGAACAAAAAGCAAATCAGGTAGAGTACCGCCCCGACATGGATCAGGTGCGGGGCAATATTGTCAACTAAAGTCATCACAAATCCTTCACCCGGGAGTTGTAGCTAATCAGGTTGTGGATGATTGCTCAAGGGTCACCGGCTAGGTCCGGGAATAATTGCCCTAGAGCCGCGGCCTGCCGCAAGACTGCCTAATGACAAGTTCAGGTGCCAGTTCCTGTCGGTCAGGTTTCGAAGTGTCGCCCGCGATGCGCTCCAATAATCTTGCAAAAGCCAACCCTGCCATTTGGGCAATGGGCTGGCGCACAACGGTCAGTGTCGGCTGAAACGCGGCGGCCCAGGCGAAGTCATCAATACATACCACTGACACATCTTCCGGCACGCGAAGAGCCAAATCTGCGATGGCTCGCATCACCCCGATCAGCATCAGGTTGTTGGCAACGAAAATTGCTGTCGGCCTTGCTGGCCCCATTAATAACCGTCCGGCAGCAGCATGGGCTTCAAGCTCGCGAAAACCACCATGGGCCACCAGACTTGGTTCAAGTGTGACGGATTTCAATTTCAGAGCTTGTTCGAAAGCGTTGTATCGCCGGCTTGCCACATATTGATAGCCGGGGCCGGCGACAACGCCGATCTTACTATGGCCGAAACTGAGGATATGGCGCGCGGCGAGTTCAGCGGCGAGTGCGTTGTCCATCACAACCGTATCAACATCAGTCTGGTCAGTGGCATTGTCAGACAGGACCAACTTCATGCCGCCTGTGCTTTTACCTATTTGCGCATAGTTTGCTGCATCGCCGGTTGGACACAGGATTGTGCCTGCGGCCTGATGCGACCGCATAAGGTTCAAAGCCGCCGGTTCCCGTTTTGAATCATTGTCCGTCAAACCCAGCAAGACGGAATAGCCCGCTGCATCTGCGGCTTTCTGCACATGATCAACAAAGCTGGTGAAAAATGGATTGGTGATGTCTGGCACCACCAATCCGATGAGTTGGGAGTGGCCACGTTTCAGACCGCTGGCCATGGCGTTGCGGGCATATCCCAACGCAACAATGGCCTCTTCAACTTTGACCTTGAGGGGCGGACTGACAAATGCCGCACCGGAGAGGACAGCCGACACAGTAGCAATGCTCACGCCTGCCCGTTTCGCCACGTCCTTCATTGTTGGCATTGTTTAGTTCCACCAGCCTTTGTGGTCTTTGTTGGGTTGACGTAACACACCGTCACCGGCCTTCGGCGGTTCAATTTCCATCAGGTAACGCTGATCTGGTCCCATGCGATTGTAAAGTTCAGGCGTGAGATAATCGAGTTGCAACAATTGTTGCGGCAAGTCACGGCGGGTGTAGGTCAAGTGCATCATGCGGCGCGGTGCGTCACCCTTCTTAAGCGTACCGGAATGCCACATGGCGGAATTACAGATGATGGCTGAACCTGCCGGAGCCACTACCAACACTTCGCCGGGATAAGGTGCTCCCAAATCCTTGGGGACGCGGGCTTGATCTTCATCAGACAGTGGCACCGGTTCCCAATCGCCAATATTGACGTAAGGCACGTTGATAGGTGCCCACTTGTGGGAGCGCGGAATGATACGGGTCGGGCCATTGTCCAGCGTCATATCGTCGAGCATGATCATGGAATTGACCACCCACCAGTCGTCATCAAATTTCTTCGGCACGTCGACATGCAAATCCTGCTGGCCATAGCCCTTGTTGGGGTCGCGCAGATTTGCGCCATGCAGTTTGATTTCGCCCAGTACATAGGATGATGCCGCGAGAACTTCGGGAATATTCAGCAATTTGTCGAATGCCACGGTTTTATTGAAAATATTGGAGATCCGGCGCGCTCCCGGTTCAACATGCACTTCATTGCCGCCCCGCTCCTTTTCCTCAGCGTGAACACGTTCAAATTCGTCCCGCATGAGCTGGATTTCATCGGCAGTGAGAACATTTTCGACGATGAAGTAACCTTCCTCGTCCAGTTGTTTCTTCTGGGCGTCGGATATGCAGTTCATCTTGATACCGAGATTGTGCAGGGCCTGACGAGTATACATGATTTTTCTCCTGACTGGTTGATGTTAAAACGAAACGTTTAGCTAAACGTTTTGCCAGTAACGCCTTTTCTGCTGGTTTTGCAAGCGTCACGTAGAAAAAGCGGTCAATGCAGAGACAGACTGGCCCAGAAGCGTTCGATAATAGACCCTTCGTCGGGTGCAATGTCGCGATCAGTGCGGGTGATCAACATGGTCCCGCCCCGCCCCTGGCGAATCGCCAACACCTCCACGATCGCGTCATTTCCCGGCGCTTTCAGAGTGCTCAACGTTCCGGTTACCACAGTGCCGTCGGCCAGAGTGCGACTGAACGGTTTGGTTTCCCGTTGTTCCCCCGCCGCGACATCATCATCCGTCATTTTGCCCGTCATCAACTCCACCAATTGTGAGGCATCAATATCCGGATAGGTTTGTACAAGGATAACGGTGCCGCGGGCGCTGGCCAACATGTGTTGATAGGTGTCCTTGGAAATTTCAGTGGTGGCGACGTTGAGCGCGCCGGGATATTCAAAGCTCACCCCAGTGGTTTTGAAAGTGCTGGTGCTTTTGCGTTCCAGCTTGAGCGTCACTTCTGAGCCATCGGGGAGTTTGTGTTTTTGCTCCACGTCCAGGTTCAACTCGACCTTGGTGCCGTTCATGGTCAGAATGTAATTTCCGTCCGCCCAACATAAACTTGGCCAAGCCACCACCAGCAGTGTCAGAATTATCCAGTTCATACGCATGTCGCACTGACCTTTTCGCGTTTGCCTTGACATCCGGATTGGATACGGCATGTTTTTAGAACGAAAGGTCCATCATGTCATCTCAAACCAATCTCACCATCAACCCACAACGTCTATGGGACAGTTTGATGGAAACCGCACAGTTTGGTGGAACACCAAAGGGCGGCATCAAACGTCTGACGGTATCGGATGAAGACAAACGTGTGCGAGACTGGTTCAAGGACGAATGCGAAAAACTGGGATGCAGCGTCAAAGTTGATGAAGTCGGCAATATGTTCGCTGTGAGGCCCGGAAAGCGCAGCGACATCTTGCCAATTGCCATGGGATCACATCTCGACACCCAACCTACAGGCGGAAAGTTTGACGGTGTGCTGGGTGTGCTTGGTCCGCTTGAGGTGATGCGCACTTTGGTGGACATGGGTTACGAGTCGAACGCACCGTTGATGATTGTCAACTGGACTAATGAAGAAGGTTCGCGTTTTGCTCCTGCCATGTTGTGTTCAGGAGTTTATGCAGGTGTGTTCACGCCGGAGTTTGCCTGGTCACGCGAAGACCGTCAGGGCATAAAACTTGGCGATGAACTGGAGCGCATCGGCTACAAGGGAGAACACAAGGCGGGGGCCATAAAATTCTCCTCTATGTTTGAATTGCACATCGAGCAAGGCCCAATTCTGGAAGCCGAAGAAAAGATCATTGGTGTTGTCACAGGTGTGCAAGGCATGCGCTGGTATGAAGTAACAGTGCGGGGGCAGGAATCCCACACAGGTGCAACGCCAATGGGCCTGCGCAAAAATGCGCTGCTGGGGGCAGCTCGCATGATTCAGGCGATACATGAGGTTGGCATGGCGCATTTGCCCGGCGTGGCGTCAGTTGGGTTGATCGAGAACCGCCCGAACTCGCGCAATGTGGTGCCGGGCGAAGTTTTTTTTACAATTGATCTGCGGCACCCAGATGAAAAAATACTGGACCGGATGGAAGCAGCTTATCAAGCGGCAATCCCCAGAATTGCAAGTGAGCTGAATTTGGAGTTTGAAGAAAAGCGCATCTGGAATTCACCTGCTGTAAAGTTTGCGTCAGAGTTGATCCAATGCGTTCGCGATGGTGCAAAGCAGGCAGGATATGCCACCCGCGAAATGGCGTCAGGTGCAGGCCATGATGCGGCCTATATCAACCGTGTGGCTCCAACGACGATGATCTTTGTGCCATGCCTTGGAGGCATCTCACATAACGAAGCGGAATCGACGACGCAGGAAGAATGTGGTGCGGGTACACAGGTTTTGATGAATGCAGTTCTTGCCCACGATCGGAGCTTTGCGTGATTTGACGGTATATACTTTTTATGCCATAGTATATAAATGACAATATATTTGAAAGATGAGGCCACAAGTAAAGCAGTTCGCAAGCTGGCGAAACGAGATGGCACAACCTTGACAGAAGCAGTGCGAAAAGCGGTCAACAAAACCTG
>JANMEM010000189.1:0-2446 GCA_031376985.1 Hyphomicrobiales bacterium | reverse complement strand
CCGGCATCGCCACAGAAGCCCGCCCCGGCTGGACCACCGAAACGCTGAAACCCTACGCCCAACACGTGATTTCATCCTTCGGCGCGGACCGCGTGATGTGGGGCTCTGACTGGCCCGTACTGGAATTGAACGGCAGCTACCCAACGTGGCACGACGCGGCGCAAAGCATTGTCGGGCTGCGGGCGGAAAATGCAAAGATTTTTGGTGGCACGGCGGCCAAGTTCTATCGGATTGCAGAGAGTTAAAAACATCAAAAAATGATTTACGATAACGTAAACTAATGATGTAAATACCTCTTTACATCATTCAAAACATCAGCGATGACTCTACCATGACGGGGCGGTTCCCTGTCGGGGAGAACGCACATGAACGCTGTCAACGATCTGCTTGATCCAGTCATCCGCGCCCAATTGGCCATTCTCGGCCTGCGCTGGGCCAATCGCATTTCCTGGAATGCTGTTGATGCCGTGCTGTTTCAGGAGGCCATTGACCGGGGTGAAGCCGAGGTCACGGCCACGGGCGGCCTTGCTGTCACCACAGGTGCTCACACGGGCCGCGCGCCACGTGACAAGTTCATCGTCCGCAATGCGGCCACTGATGCAAACGTCTGGTGGGACAACAACCAGTCGCTGGAACAGCGGCAGTTCGATCTGCTCAAAGCCGACATGCTGGCCCATGCCCGCATGAAGTCGCTGTTCGTGCAGGACTTGTTGGGTGGCGCTGATGCGGCTTTCGCCCTCGAAACCCGCGTCATCACGGAATACGCATGGCAAGCCCTGTTCATCCGCCATTTGCTGATCAAGCCCGTGGCTGGCAAGGCGTTCACACCGAAGCTCACAATCATTTGCCTGCCCACATTCAAAGCCGATCCGGCCAAGCACGGCACGCGTTCCGAGACGGTTATCGCCATGGACCTGAAGGCAGGTCTCGTGCTGATCGGTGGCACCCACTATGCAGGTGAGATCAAGAAATCTGTGTTCACGGTTCTGAACCACATGCTGCCGCAAAAGGGCGTATTGCCCATGCATTGCTCGGCCAATGTCGGCAAGGCCGGCGACACGGCGATTTTCTTCGGCCTGTCCGGCACGGGCAAGACCACGCTTTCCACCGATGCGGAGCGCACTCTGATCGGCGATGATGAACATGGCTGGTCTGAGACTGGCGTGTTCAATTTCGAAGGCGGCTGCTATGCCAAGGCCATCAATCTCTCCGTAGAAAATGAACCGGAAATCCACGCCGCGGCCATGCGCTTCGGCACGGTGCTGGAAAATGTCGTGGTTGATCCTGACACCCGCCAGGTTGATTTCGCCGACAAGTCGCTGACGGAAAACACGCGACTGGCTTATCCATTGAGTGCTATTGTAAACGCCTCAACCACGGGCAAAGCACCGTTACCGAACGTCATCATCATGCTGACGGCCGATGCCTTTGGCGTGTTGCCACCAATTGCAAAGTTGACCGAAGAGCAGGCCATGTATCACTTCATGTCAGGCTATACGGCAAAGGTTGCGGGAACCGAACGTGGTGTCACAGAACCGGTTGCCACCTTCTCTGCCTGTTTCGGCGCACCATTTCTGCCTTTGCACCCTTCCGTATACGGAGAAATGTTGGCCGAGCGCATGCGTGAACACAAGGTGCCGTGTTACCTTGTAAACACAGGGTGGACAGGTGGCGCTTATGGCGTCGGCAAACGCTTCCCGATCGCAGTCACACGGGCGCTGGTCAATGCGGCATTGTCTGGCGCATTGAACAATGTTGAAATGCGGAAAGATGAAAACTTCGGTTTTGAAGTTCCGGTCGCCGTTGATGGCGTGGATACGAAGTTGCTGAACCCGCGCGAAAGCTGGTCAGATGCCATAGCTTATGATGCGGCGGCAGAAAAGCTGGTGGGCTTGTTTGCCGAGAACTTCAGGAAGTTTGAAGTCGTCGGGCAGCGCATGGCTGCGGAATAAAGCTCGATGCAGAAAAGCGGGGTTCCAAATCGCCCGCGAAAACGCGGGCGTTTGGAATGACGTTTTCAGATCAGCTCTTTGGCTTTGACGCCAGGATCATGATGATCTGACGGCCCTCTGGTTTTGGCTCCAGTTCAACCTTGGCCATGTCGGCCATGCCGGCTTTCACGCGCAACAGCAATTTGTAGCCCAAGTCCTGATGGTCCATTTCGCGGCCACGGAAACGCAGAGTAAACTTCACCTTGTCGCCTTCTTCGAAGAAGCGGCGGGCGGCTTTCATCTTGGTGTCGAAGTCGTGATCGTCGATCATCGGACGGAGCTTGATTTCTTTCAGCTCAACGATCTTCTGGTTCTTGCGGGCTTCGGCAGCTTTCTTCTGTTCCTGGAAACGGAATTTGCCGTAGTCGAGAATCTTGGCAACGGGTGGCTGCGCGTCTGGTGAAATTTCAACGAGGTCGAGACCCGCTTCATCCGCCATGATAAGGGCCTGCCGC
>JANMEM010000184.1:0-2586 GCA_031376985.1 Hyphomicrobiales bacterium | reverse complement strand
CAGAAATGGGACTTTGTCGCTATCCAAACCTTTGGCATTGGCACATTGACTGACCCCATCCAGAAAATGATTGACGCTGGTACGCCTGTCATTGCCATGGATACATTGGTGGCTCCTCCAGGTACCATCGCCATTCACACCTTCATCGCACCTGACAATGAAATGATGGGTTCACTCGTCACGTCAGCACTGATGGCCGCGATTGGTGGCACAGGCAACGTGGTCATGACACAAGGTGCCCTTGGCCACTCCGGTGCCCAGGGCCGTGCAAAAGGCTTCAAAAGTATCGTATCGGGCATGCCAAATGTGAAAGTGATAAACGAAGAACCAGCTGACTGGGACGTGACGAAGGTTGCCCGCATCTGGGATTCGATTCTGACCCAGAACGACAAAATTGCAGGTGCATTCTTCCACAATGACGACATGGCGCTTGCTGCCGCAAATGTCATGAAAGCCAAAGGCCGCTCCGATATCATGATTGGTGGTGTGGATGCCATGCCGCCGGCTGTGCAAGCCGTGCTGGACGGCAAGATGGTGGCAACCGTGCGCAATCCGTCCTGCCGTATTCACGGTTGGGCAGTTGCTGCAGGTGTTGCTGCCGTTCAGGGTGGTGAAAAGGCTGGCAAGGACATTCCGAATTATATCCTGGCCGATGGCCCAGTGATCACCAAGGAAACCGCTGCCGGTCATCTCTGGCTGCAGAAGAACTTCCTCGTCTGATCAAACATGGACGATCATACACTGAGTGGGGGCGGCTTGCCGCCCCTGCTTCAACTGTCGAATGTGTCAAAGTCCTTCGGTGGCATTGCAGCGCTGAAGGATGTTGACTTCACATTGCTGGCTGGCGAGATTCATGGTCTCGTCGGTGAAAATGGTGCTGGCAAATCCACCACCATGAAAATCATTGCTGGCGTCTACCCTGACTTTGAAGGCCAGATGAGTGTAAACGGCAAGCCCGTGCATTTCCGTTCAGCCCGGGACGCGCTGGCAGCTGGCATTGGCATGGTGCATCAGGAACTTTCGACCATTCCGGATTTGACTGTTGCCGAGAACGTTTTTCTTGGACATCAACCCTTGACCAAAATGGGGACCATCGACTGGTCACGCATCAACGCGGAAGCCGCCCGTCTTATTGCCAGTCTGGGTCTCGATATTGATCCCAAAACCCGCATGGGCTCTCTGCCTGTAGGACTGCAGCAACTGGTTGAACTGTCGCGCGTGTTGTTTTCCGGCGCTCGCATCATTATTCTCGATGAGCCAACATCAGCATTGTCGCCACCGGAGGTGAAACGCCTGTTTGACGTGTTGCGCAAAATCAAGGCCGAAGGGCGCGGCATCGTCTTCATCTCGCACTTTCTCGACGATGTTCTTGAGATTTCCGACAAAGTCACAGTCTTCCGCAACGGCAAGAAAGTCGCCACTGAATCCGCTGCGTCACTCTCCAAAGATGCCGTTATTTCACACATGATCGGGCGCGGCTCGATTGGCATGCATATGGGTGAAAGTGCCAATCTCCTGAGCGATGATTCAAAGCCGGTTGTGTTGGCCGCTGATGCGATTGGTGATGGCAAGTTGCTGCGCGACGTGTCACTGCAACTGCGCGCTGGCGAAATCACGGGTGTTTATGGTTTCATGGGTTGCGGACAAATTGAACTGGCGCGGGCACTGTTTGGCAAAAACAAGCTGAAGCAGGGTGGGTTGCTCCTGAATGGCAAAGCGCGGAAGTTTTCTTCAACCGCAGACGCACGCGGCCAAGGCATCGCTTTTGTCCCCGAAAACCGCCGCATGATGCTGTTCCGCACCGAACCGGTGTACAAGAACGTCTCCATCGCCATTCTTGATCGTATTCACAGACTACTGGTGAAGCCAAAATCCGAGCGGTCCATCACCCAGAAACACGCTGTTGATCTGCAAATCCGTCCACCAAATCCCAACATGATGCTGGGTGCCTTGTCGGGTGGCAACCAACAGAAAGTGGCCTTGGCCAAATGGCTCACGCATTTGCCAAAGGTTCTGATTCTGTCTGAACCAACGCGCGGAATGGATGTGGGCGCAAAGGAAGACGTGATCCGAATCGTCAAAGACCTGCGTGACAAAGGCGTAGCCATTCTGGTGCTCTCAACAGAACCTGAGACCATTTTGACGCTGGCCGACCGTGTGAGCGTGTTGCGCAAAGGCAAAGTCGCTCAGGAATTCAAGAGTGGAACGATTCACAAAGCCGACCTTCTGGCGGCGGCATAGGGCGGCTGAAATGAGTGTGACTGAAATACAAAAGACCGGTGGATTGAAATCGCTTCTGAAAGACCAACTGCGCAACATCGCCCCGGTGTTCACCCTGATTGCGCTGGTCACCTTCTTCACCATTGCCAGTTCATCGTTCTTCACCGTCGTGAATTTCATGAACATCCTCTCGCAGATTTCCATCACGGCAATCATCGCGGTGGGTTTGACCTATGTGATTCTCACCGCAGAAATTGACTTGTCCGTTGCAGCTGTGGCCAACGCCGTGGGCATTGCCGTCACTTATTTCACCTTGCAACCGGACTATGTGAACATCGCCAATCTGCCACTTCCTGGCATCATTGC
>JANMEM010000113.1:0-8174 GCA_031376985.1 Hyphomicrobiales bacterium | reverse complement strand
ACGGCAATCGAATTCCGGCTTGAAGTGCCGACAGCACAGGCGCTGGAAGACGTAAAAGACGCTGTGGCAAAAGTGCGATCATCTCTGCCAGGTGGCATTGATGAGCCAATCGTTCAGAAAATTGATGTCGAAGGCCAATCGATCCAGACCTACGCTGTAAAAGCACCGGGCATGACGTTGGAGCAGTTGTCCTGGTATGTTGATGATGTTGTGAAGCGTCAAGTTCAGGGTCTGTCCGGCGTGGGCCGGGTAGACCGTTATGGCGGAGCTGATCGTGAAATCCGCGTTGATCTGGATCCCGGCAAAATGCAGTCGCTGGGGGTAACTGCAGCTTATATCAATTCGCAACTGAGCGCTATCAATGCCGATTCCGGGGCCGGCAAAAGCGTTGTCGGTGGCACGGAGCAGGCGATCCGCACATTGGGTGGTGCGCGTGATCTTGAAGGCTTGAAGGACATAACCATTCCGCTGCCCGGCAGCAACCAGATCAAGCTGCGCGACCTCGCATCGATCACCGACGGTACGGAGGAACCAAAGTCATTTGCACGTTTTAACGGTGACCCTGTTGTAACGTTCTCCGTATTCCGCGCCAAGGGCGCCAGTTCTGTTGACGTTGGCAATCGTGTAGCGGCAAAAGTAGCAGAGCTTGACAAGGCCAATGACGCTGTGACTTTTACAATGGTCGATGACACAGTGTTCTCGATCTACGGCAACTATATCGCCGCAATGGAAGGCCTTATCGAAGGGGCAATTCTTGCAATCATCGTGGTGATGATCTTCTTGCGCGACTGGCGCGCTACATTGATATCCGCGATATCGCTGCCGCTCTCTGCCATCCCGACTTTCTGGGCTATGGATATGCTGGGATTCTCACTTAATCTTGTGTCGTTCCTCGGCATCACATTGGCCACGGGTATTCTGGTGGACGATGCAATTGTGGAAATTGAAAATATTGCCCGCCACATGCGCATGGGCAAATCAGCCTATCGTGCGTCGATGGATGCGGCAGACGAAATCGGTCTCGCGGTGATTGCAATTACCTTCACCATCGTGGCGGTGTTTGTTCCAGTGTCCTTCATGGGTGGTATCGTTGGGCAATATTTCAAACAGTTCGGCATGACAGTTGCTGTAGCCGTGTTATTCTCTCTTTTGGTTGCGCGGTTAATTACGCCGATGCTGGCGGCTTACTTCATGCGTTCTCATGGTCATGAAGAAGAATTGTCTGGACCAATCTTGCGGGGTTATATCAAAACGCTGCGGTTCCTGAATTGGGCTCCGACACTTACGCACGAGCGGTTCAAGTTCATTCCTGAGGGGCGAAAGTGGCAACCGCGTTTGATGAGTTACGGCACGATTTTGCTCGCATTCGGTATTTTGATGGCGTCAACGACACTGATCCCGTTATTGCCCACAGGCTTCATCCCTCGCGGTGATGAATCGCGCTTTGTGCTCGGCGTTGAATTGCCACCCGGCTCACGGCTTGAGGAAACCCTCAAAGTGACAGAAGGCATGGCGACAACCATTCGCAAGAACAAGGACGTAAGCCACGTGTTCATGCTGGGGGGCGCTTCTCCCACGGGCAGCCAGGAATCGCGCTATGCGACGATATTTGTGAACCTGAACAAGAGAGACCACAGCCTGTTTGCGGGTATCGGCAATGCCTTTATTGGCGGCTTCAACAAGTTGTCGCCAATTGACATTCCAAGAATTAAAACCAACGGACGCGAGACGCCGCAGTGGGAGGTTGAAAATGCGGTCTTGCCCCAGCTTGCTGATCTACCGGATTTGCGCTGGTACAAAGTGACTGACCGGAACACGCGCGAAATTGAATTCAACATGCTGTCGAATGATCCTCAGGCCTGGGCAAAGTCGTTGGGTGAGCTAGAAGCGGCGCTGCGCAAGGAACCAATTTTGCGATCCGTGATGGGGGTTGGTGCGCTTGAGCGGCCCGAAGTCAAGATCGTTCCGCGTACTGAAGAAGCAGCGAAACTTGGCATCACCGCAACTCAAATTTCGCAAGCCGTGCGCGTGGCTATGATTGGTGATTTTGATCCGCTGTTGGCAAAGTTCAATGCAGGGGATCGCTTGTTGCCTATCCGTGTGCAAGTTCCTGAGTCTGCCCGCACGCAGTTCAGCGATGTGACTAATTTGCGTCTCACCACCAGTGCGGGCCAGAATGTACCGTTGTCGTCGGTGGCTGATGTGACATTCAGTCAGGGACCGAGTTCAATCAAGCGTTTGAACAGGCAGCGTCAGGCGACGATTGGTGCTGACATTGTGCCGGGTAATGAATTGGGTGATGCCACAACAAGGATCAATGATGTTGCGAAGTCATTGAACTTTCCGGCAAGTGTAAAAATCCAGGAAGGTGGCGACGCGGAAATACAGGGCGACATCAACCGTGAGTTCGTCAAGGCCGCCGGGCTTGGCATTGTGTTGATGATGGGTGTGCTTGTGTTGCTGCTGGGTAACATTTTCCAGCCCTTCGCTATTCTTCTGTCCTTGCCTTTGTCGATAGGCGGCGTGGTGATTGCGCTGTTGTTGACAGATCGGGCTTTCTCAATGCCCGTGATTATCGGCATGCTCATGTTAATTGGTATCGTGGCCAAAAACGGCATCATGCTCGTAGACTTTGCAGTGGAGCGCGTGCGCCATGGTATGACACGCATCGATGCCATTGTGGATTCGGGTCGCAAACGTGCAAGGCCAATTGTGATGACCACACTTGCCATGGGTGCGGGCATGTTGCCGTCAGCACTTGGTATTGGTGAAGGTGGTGAGTTCCGTTCACCCATGGCCATCGCAGTGATTGGCGGTTTGATTGCAGCCACGTTCCTCAGTCTTTTGTTTGTGCCGTCGTTCTATATCGTGATGGATGATCTGGCGCGTTTGACGCGCTGGGTGTTCAGCCGCTTTGTTGGTGCAACGGATGAGGCACCGACCGCTGATATTGAAGTGCTGGCCAAGCAACAGACGTTGACTGAGCAAGCGCTTGAGCAGTTGGCTGATAAAATTGATGCGGTTGAAGATCGTTTGGCAGGTGGCAAAAGGCAAATGAAAGCTGCGGAGTAGGGAAGCGACCTCAATCATCGTTTCGCGCCACCTTCTCCAACAAGAGGGTTGGAGAATCTGTCACGAAGTGGCTGATGAGGTCCCTTTGTTGAATTGTCTTAAGCCTTTGTCGATCCGGTTCATCGCTTTCAGCAATTCCTCTTCGCTTGTCGCAAAAGACAGGCGGAGTGAGTTTGGTGCACCGAAGGCCGTGCCTGTGACCGTTGCAACACCGTGCTTTTCAAGCAACCAGTCACAGAGATCATCGACCGATCTGGCGCCGAGAAACGCACTCACATCCGGAAAGGCATAGAATGTGCCGGGAATATCAGCAATTTCAACACCGGGAATGTCGCGGAGCTTTGCGATCACCAGATCACGTCGATATCGATAGGCTTCCCGCATTGTGATGACGTCATCGCGCGGTCCGTCCAAAGCAGCTATTGCCGCCCTTTGCACAAAGGCATTTGCCCCGGCTGAAATGATGCTCTGCATCCGCACCATGGCTTGTGCGATGGGGAGCGGTGCCGCTGCATAGCCCAAGCGCCAACCCGTCATGGCAAAGCCCTTTGAAAAGCCATTGAGCGTGATGGTGCGGTCCAGCATACTTGGCAGGGTACCGAATGACGTGAGTTCACCATCAAACAAGATGTATTCGTAGATCTCGTCTGCCAATACCAGCATGCGTGAATTGGCGCGCACCACGTCGGCGATGGCTTGAAGTTCAGCTTTGGACCAAACCGCACCAGTTGGGTTGCAAGGCGAATTGATGATCAAGAGTTTGGTAGCGGGCGTTATCGCAGCTGAGATGCGGTCTGCGGGAACCTTATAATTTTCCGCAACCGTTGAAGAAAGAATGACGGGTGTGCCACCTGCAAAGCGCACACTTGCCTCGTAAGAGACCCAATAGGGTGCAAGGATGATGACTTCGTCACCCGGTCCGATGACTGACAAGATGGCGTTGTTGATCGCCTGTTTTACGCCGTTGGCTACAACAATTTTACTCGCGGAATATTCAAGGCCGTTCTCGCGTTTCAATTTGCGGGAGATTGCTTCTTTGAGTTCAAGTACGCCAGCCACGGGCGCATAATGCGTGTGACCCTGTTCAATAGCTTCTGCGGCAGCGGTACGTATATGTCGGGGTGTATCAAAGTCTGGTTCACCCAACGTGAGTGCGACAATGTCCTGACCTCTGGCGCGAAGCTCTCTGGTGCGCTGGGACATACGGATGATGGCACCTTCGTCCGCCACCGAGGCGCGAGGTGACAATGATGTTGCTGGATCAAACGATTTGGTCATTGCAATCCTATGCCAGCTTGTACTTGCGGCGTCGAGGGCAGGGGGGTAAGTCCACGCAATGAAACGTAGTTCTTTTGTGCTTACTGCCCTATTGCTTGCAGCTTGTTCGAGCCCCGGATCTTCCGTGCGGGTTACTGCTGAAAAGCCTGTGCCACCTGCACCTGTTATTGCGGCCCGTACAGAACCAATATTCTACAATGGCAAGACTTATCAGTTGAAGCTGGCACCGCTGCCGGGCGGAAACTTTGACCTTGCCGTAAATGGAATGTCGGCCGGTCAGAAGAAAGATGCAGTTGCCGTTGCAACGTCAGCCCTTCGCTATTTTGCGTGTCCAGATGGCAAAACAGGAAAGCTGACCAACCAGCCGCGCTACACAGGTTCGACCTGGGCCATGTCGGCCCGTTGTGGTTAGCTTCTCCGCTACAACCCTGAATTTTCCCCACAGTTGATAAAGCTGGGCTATGCAGCCGCGTGAAAGGGACGCAATGATAAATATTCTATTCAGAACCTTGGCTTTGATTTCCATCATGGTGGGGCTTGCACTGCCGCTTCCGGCACAGGAGGCAAACGACTCGGCGCAAATTGCCAATGAAGCTCATGTGATTGTTGCGACGCGTATTTTGCCACCGTTTGTGATTCAAGGCAAAGACGGTGATGAAGGATTTTCAGTTGATCTTTGGACAGAACTTTCCAAGCGAGCCGGCGTCACGTTTGAATGGAAAAAGACTGATAACGTGAAGGCGCTTCTGGCTGCCGTAGAAACCAACGAAGCTCAAGTTGGAATTTCTGCCATATCAATCACAGCGGCGAGGGAGCAGAAGTTCGATTTTTCGCAACCGATGTTTGAAAGCGGCTTGCAAGTGATGGTCGCAAGCGAAGATGATGCCGGTTTTTCAATTCGTGAATTTTTTGGCTATTTTACACAAGGTGCGATGCCTTACCTGCTTGGCATTCTGGGGCTTTTAATTCTGGTGCCCGGCCACGTGGTATGGATGGCGGAACGCAGTCATGTTGAGCCCGCATTCTCAAAAAGTTACATTCCCGGAATTTTTCAGGCCATGGCATGGGCGCTGAGTGCAGCTGCAGGCCAACAGAACACCGACCCGCGATCGAAACTGGGGCGTTTCATGTCTGTGGCGGCTATCTTTGTAAGCCTTCTGTTTTTAACCTATTGGCAAGCAGAGTTGACATCGAGCTTTACGGTGCAACAGCTTCAGGGCGATATTTCGGGGCCAGATGATTTGCCTGGCAAGCATGTGGGCACGACGACGGGTTCCACATCGGCGGCTTATCTGAAGGCCAAACAGGTACAGGTCGAAGAATTTCAATCCATCGACGCTGCCTTTGCAGCTCTCGAAAGCCACAAACTGGACGCGGTGGTGTTTGATGCACCCGTATTGCTGTTTCACGCCGCCACATCGGGAAGGGGAAAAGTTCGCGTGGTGGGGCCAATTTTCAAGCGCGAAAACTATGGCATCCTGTTTCCGCGTGGGTCCGGTCTTCGCAAGAAAGTCAACGAAGCGCTGCTGACAATGCGGGAAGATGGCACCTATGACACGCTCTACGACAAGTGGTTCACCTTGGAAGGCAAATGATTTACCGCCGCGCTTGACAGTATGATGACTGGACGGCATACACCGCGCGGCGTTGGGCATGCGCCTCTTGTATGCTGAATGTTGACGACTGACGCGATTTGGGAGAGTGTCCCGAGTGGCAAAGGGGGGGGACTGTAAATCCCCTGCTTTACGGCTTCGTAGGTTCGAGTCCTACCTCTCCCACCATCGCTTTTCAGGAGGCGGTACGGATCGAAAGTCAGTGTGTAGGTTTGGTTTCGCGGGTGTAGCTCAATGGTAGAGCAAGAGTTTTCCAAACTCAAGACGAGGGTTCGATCCCCTTCACCCGCTCCATTTCATGCTTTGTTTACCAGCCGGGCTTCAAACTTGCACGTCAGACGCTGAAGCGATTGGACTGTGCCACATGAAACTGCCGAACATCCAGATTCTCCGAGCCGTCGCAGCCCTCGCGGTCGTCTTCTATCATACAGGCATTGAAACATCCGAATTGTGCAAGGCTTCGGGCTGGGAGTGCAAACTCGGAGATTGGCTCGGCGCACTTGGGGTCAGTCTGTTTTTTATCATCAGCGGGTTCATCATGGTCGTCACCAGCTGGAACCATTTCGGAAAAGCCGGTGCCTCAAAGGAATTCATGAAGCGGCGTTTATACCGCATTGCGCCACTGTACTGGATTCTGACAACAGTTACGCTTTGCGGAATTCTGGTCGCACCATGGATTTTCAAAGCGCCAATGTTGCGCTTTGATTATTTGGCCGGGTCTTACCTGTTCTGGCCCGTGATGAGAGATGACGGTTTGATCAGGCCGGTCATGAAACTTGGCTGGACACTGAATTACGAAATGTTCTTTTACCTCGTGTTTGCAGCGGCGTTGTTGTTCGGGCGTTGGGCAGGATTGGCATTTGCGGTCTTTGTATTGATGGCGATGATGACGCTTCGTGCGACAGGTGTTTTCGCCGGTTCAGCAACAGCGCTGCAATTCTGGTCTGATCCAATCGTATTGAACTTCGTGATCGGGATTGCGGCCGGCATTTTCTATATGAAAGGTCTACGCATCAAGGCAGGTGCAAGCCTGTTCTTGTGTCTGGTTGCCATAACAGGAATTTTTGCAGTCGAGATGAATTCTGTTGCACTGCGCGGCATTTCCGAAGACAGCTTTGTGTCCCGTCTGATTATTGCTGGCCCAATGGCTGTCCTGTTCCTGGCGGCAAGTTTTGGGCGCCAGTTGACATCGTCATCAGTCTGGATGCGGTCTGCACTGCTCTTGGGAGACGCTTCATACAGCCTCTATCTCGTCCACCCCTTTGCCTTGCGTGGAACGCGCGCGATGTGGTTAAAGCTTGTGGGGGCGGATGCGTCTGTCGGGCTGTTCTATGTCCTGTGCGCAACACTTGCAGTAGTTGCAGGCGTGATGTGTTATCTCGTCATTGAGCGGCCCGTTGCGCGCTTCTTTGCGCCTTTGGACAAGGCGAAAGATCATCTACCTCAACCAACGGTCCAAGTATCAGCTACCTGAGGCGTATCGCGCGATCGCGCCCGCGGAAACATCGTAACGCCTATTGCGAAAATTTGCGCTTTGGGTTACAGCGCGGCGCGTTTAGCAACATTCAGAAACTTGGTTTAGCTGACAGGATCCACCTTCATGGGCAAAGAAAAATTCAACCGCGACAAGCCACATTGCAACATTGGCACGATTGGCCACGTTGACCATGGCAAGACGTCACTGACGGCAGCGATCACCAAGGTGTTGGCTGAGAGCGGTGGTGCGACCTATACGGCCTATGACCAGATCGACAAGGCACCGGAAGAGCGTGCCCGTGGTATCACGATCAACACGGCTCACGTTGAGTATCAGACGAAGGCACGCCATTACGCGCACGTCGATTGCCCGGGCCATGCTGACTATGTGAAGAACATGATCACGGGTGCAGCACAGATGGACGGTGCCATTCTGGTGGTGTCGGCTGCTGACGGCCCAATGCCACAGACGCGCGAGCATATTTTGCTGGCCCGTCAGGTGGGTGTGCCTGCCCTTGTTGTGTTCATGAACAAGGTTGACCTTGTTGACGATCCGGAATTGCTGGAACTCGTTGAAATGGAAGTGCGCGAGCTCTTGTCATCCTACCAGTTTCCCGGCGATGATATTCCGATCACCAAGGGTTCGGCTGTTGCAGCCTTGAATGGTGTGACACCAGAGATTGGCCGTGAAGCCATTCTGGCGCTGATGAAGACGGTTGATGAATATATCCCACA
>JANMEM010000084.1:0-7285 GCA_031376985.1 Hyphomicrobiales bacterium | reverse complement strand
GATGATCAAGGGATCACGTTTTTTCCATTCCTCAAGTTCGCCGGGTGGGCGATACTTGCCAGGATCGGCGCGAGAATGGCCGGAGTGACGATAGGTCAGGCATTCAATGAGCGATGGGCCACCACCTTCGCGGGCTTTCTCAATGGCGGCAGTCGCGGTGCGATACACAATATCCGCATCATTGCCATCAACAACGATTTTCGGAAGGCCGTAAGCCGAGGCCCGGTCACCTGCGGGGCTTGGCACTGCTGTCACATCTGCATTTAGCGTGTATTCCATGTAGAGATTGTTCTCGCAGACAAACACCACCGGCAATTTCCAGATCACCGCGAAGTTCAACGCCTCATGGAATGCACCGATATTGGTGGTGCCGTCGCCGAAGAAACATACTGTCACATCTTTCTCGCCAAGATATTGCGCACGCCAAGCAGAGCCACAGGCAATGGGGAGATGTGCGCCGATAATGGCATAGGAACCCATGACGCCGTGTTCGACGGATGTGAGATGCATGGAGCCACCTTTGCCGCGCATCAGGCCGATATCGCGCAGCATCAACTCGCCCAACATGCCTTCCATCGGTACGCCGCGCGCCAGTGTGTGGGCATGGCCGCGATAGGTGCAGAAAGACTTGTCGTCCTTCTGCATGGCCACGCCAAAGCCAGCGGCAATAGCCTCCTGACCTAATGACAAATGGCTGGTGCCCTTGATCAGGTTTTGCAGGAACAGGTCATAGGCCCGCTTTTCGCAATCGCGGATTTCGACTTGCAGACGATAAAGCTCAAGCCGAGTCTCGGGCCCGATGTCATCGTTTTTGGTGGGATCGGATGTAACCATGACCATACAGTGCCAAAAAAATGCGCAGTCGAATTCCCAAAAATTATCAAAATGAGAATTTTTGATAATTTCGGCGATGACGGTTTGGATAGGATGATTTCAAAGGCCACCGGCAAGATTATGCCGAGATGGCTGAACGACGGGAGATTGTGCCATGAAAGCTGTGAGATTTCACGCTGCGAAAGATATTCGCGTTGAGGACGTAGCCGCACCTTCAAAGAAGCTTGGCTCCAACGATGTGTTGATCAAACCTTTGGTTACGGGTATCTGCGGCACAGACTTGCACGAATATATTGCCGGGCCGATTGTAACACCTGTGACCCCGCATGTTTATACAGGTGTCACCAACCCTCAAATCCTCGGTCACGAATTCAGCGCTGTTGTCGCTGATACAGGTTCTGCTGTTTCTAATGTGAAAGTGGGCGACCGCGTTTCCATTCAGCCTCTCATTTCTCCACGTGATGATTACTATGGTCGTCGCGGCCTTTATCATCTGAGCCCCAGCATGGGCTGCGTTGGCCTCTCATGGGGCTGGGGCGGGATGGGTGAATTGGCCGTTGTCAATGATTACAATCTGGCCGTTATCCCCATGGGCGTTTCCGACATTCAGGGAGCAATGATTGAGCCTGCGGCCGTTGCTGTTTATGCGGTTGATCGCGGCAATGTGCGTTCTGGTGATACTGTTCTGATCTCAGGCGTTGGCCCCATTGGAGCGCTGACAATGCTGGCTGCTAAGGCTGCGGGTGCCGGGCAAATTTTCGTCAGCGAACCCAATGCCTTCCGCCGCAAGATGGCCAAAGACCTGGTGCCTTCCGCCATCGTCATTGATCCCAAGACACAAAACGTTGTGCAGATGATCAAAGACATGACCGAAGACGGTGTGGGCGTTGACGTGGCCATTGAGTGCGTTGGTCTTGAAGCAAGTTTGAACACCTGCGTGAATGCCGTGCGCAACCAGGGGAAAGTGGTGCAAACCGGCTTGCACATGAAGCCCGCCAATGTTGATCCGATGACGTGGGCGCTCAAAGACATCTCTATTGAAGCGACCTGGTGTTACCCTGTGCAATGCTGGCCGCGGATTATCCGCATGGTGGAATCAGGTGCATTCCCGATTGAAAAAATCGTCACCGCCAACATCAGTTCTGATCACGTGGTGAAACAAGGTTTCGATGCGCTGCTCGACAAATCTGTCAATCACATGAAAATTCTGGTGACCGTGTAATGGCAAGTGGACCTGTCAAAGTCGCTATGATTGGCCTCGGCTGGTGGGGCAAGAAAATGACGGCTGTGCTGAAGAAGGCCAGCAAGGACATCGAGATTGTGTGCGCTGCCGAACCCAATCCTGAAGGCGCTGAATTTGCCGCCGCCAATGGTTTCAAGCACTATTCTAATTTCAAAGATGCATTGAAGCATCCCGGCGTTGAAGCTGTAGTCCTCGCAACACCACATTCACTGCATGCAGAGCAAATCAAAGCATCGGTCGCGGCCAAGAAGCATATCTTCTGTGAAAAGCCACTGGCTCTCACCAAGAAAGGAGCGGAGTTCGCGGTCAACGCTTGCAAAAAGAACAAGCTCATTCTCGGCATGGGCCATGAGCGCCGCTGGGAACCACCTGTCGCCAAAATGTTGGAGATGGCGCGTAATGGTGACCTTGGCCGCATTCAACAGGTCGAAGGCAATTTCAGCCATGACAAGTTCACGACTCTCGACAAATCCAACTGGCGTTTGAACAAAAAAGAAGCCCCCGTTGGTGGCATGACCGCCACAGGCATTCACTTGACAGATCTTGCTGCCGCTCTGCTCGGTGAAGCACGCGACCTGCGAGTCTCTTGCGAAAAACTCTCGTCCAAAATTCCGCAGGGCGACACGATGAGTGTGCACATCCGCTTCAAAAAGGGTGGCACGGCTTATGTGTCGGCGTCGCTCGCCATGCCCTTCATTTCCCGCTTTGCCGTATTTGGCTCGAAGGGCTGGGTTGAAATCCGCGACAATGCCCATGTTGAAGCACCGGATGGTTGGGTGGTGACTTCCGCTATGGCCGGAGAGCAAATCAAGGTGAAAGTTCTACCGCCTGCGGAACCCGTCAAAGACAATCTCGTCGCCTTTGCCCGCGCCATTCGGAAAGAAGCCGCTTACCCCATCACCGGAAAAGATCTCGTCAACAACATCGCCATTCTCGAAGCCATCATCAAATCGGCAGCGAAAGATGGCGCGGTGGTGAAGGTATAGGAGCACATCCATGAAATCTCTCGTCTTTGAAACGCCCGACAATCCAAAGATTCTGGATCAGCCGATACCCACAATTGATCCGACAGAAGTTCTCATCAAAACCCGCACTGTTGGTATTTGCCATTCAGACTACGAACTTCTTGCAGGCCGCTACATCATTCCGATTTCCTATCCCGTCACTCCTGGCCATGAATGGTGTGGTGAAATTGTCGAAGTAGGAAAAAGCGTCAGAAATTTCAAAAAGGGCGATCGTGTCGTCGGTGAATGCGTGGTGCGTACGCCTGAACGCTTGCATCATTTCGGTTTTTCCATGAACGGAGCCGACCGTGAATACTTCAACGTCAATCCAGACTGGCTGCACAAACTGCCCGATGGTGTTGATGACAATCGCGGGGCCCTGATTGAGCCTTTCACCTGCGGCTTTTATGCCGTGTTGCGCTCGGGCGGCACCAATGCCTCCGAAACAGTTGTTGTCTCCGGTGGCGGAACGATTGGCCTTGTCACCGCCGCTGCTGCCATCGGCATGGGTGCGCGCGTCATTGTGGTTGACCCCATCAAGAAGCGCCGCGACATAGCGCTGAAACTTGGCGCAGCTGAGGTTGTCGACGCCAACGACAACCCCGTCGAACGCGTGAAGGAACTCACAGGCGGCAAGGGTGCTGAGCTTGTTGTTGAGGCGTCAGGTCATGATGCTTCCGTCGCCAATGTATTTGAATATGCCCAGGAGAATGGTCGCGTCTCCATGGTCGGTCTCAACATCGGTCGCAAGATCACATCGACATTGGGACTTCTTCAACTCAAGAACCTCACGGTGCGCGGCTGCATCGGTTCACCCGGCGTGTGGCCTGCTGCGATCAAATTCCTTGAACGCACCGGCATTGATCTCTCGCCCATTCAAACCCACCACTTCGGCCTGATGGATGCTGCCAAGGCCTTTGACCTTGGCAAGGATCCGCAAGCCTGCATCAAAGTTACACTTTCCATGAAGGGACTGAACTGATGGAACGCCACGCTCTCATCGCCGGTGTTTCCGGAATCATTGGCCGCCACTTGGCCGAACATTTGAAGGCCACCAAGGGCTGGACCGTCACAGGTATTTCCCGCCACAAGCACGATCTGCCGAAGGGTGTGAAACACATTGCTGTTGATCTTACGGATGAAGATGCGACCAAGGCAGCGTTGAAGCGCGTAAAGCCAACGGATGTATTCATCACCACATGGCTGCGTCAGGCGACTGAAGTTGAAAACTGCCGCGTCAATGCGGGCATGGTGCGCAATCTGCTCGCCGCCATGGAGGGCAAGAAGATCAAGCACGCCGCCTTGGTGACTGGCCTCAAGCATTACATGGGACCCTTCGAGGCCTATGCAAAATCCAAGATGATCACCCCGTTCCGCGAGGAACAACCGCGTCTGCCTTACCAGAACTTTTACTATGATCAGGAAGATGAGCTTTACGCCGCTGCCGAAAAGCAAGGCTTCACCTGGTCGGTGCATCGCCCGCACACGCTGATCGGTTATGCCGTTGGCAACCAGATGAACATGGCTGCCACACTTGGCGCCTACGCCGCCATCTGCAAGGAAACCGGTCGCCCTTTCGTATTCCCCGGATCGCCGCAACAATATGAAGCCTGCGTGGACATCACCGATGGCCGCATCATTGCGAAACATCTGTTGTGGGCGGTAACGAAACTCGCCGCACGCAACGAAGCCTTTAACATCGTCAATGGCGAGGTGTTTCGCTGGGATTGGATGTGGTCAAAACTTGCTGCTCACCTCGGCGTCACAGCAGCCCCATATCCCGGCCACGCGCAGCCTCTTGAAAAGCAAATGGCAGGCATGGAGCCTGTTTGGGACAAGATCGTTGCCAAGCACGGCTTGCAGAAAAACGCGCTCAACAGTGTCGCATCATGGTGGCATTCCGATGCCGACCTTGGCCGCCTTATCGAGAACTTCACCGACATGACCAAGAGCCGTGACAAGGGCTTCACCGCTTATCAAAATTCCGTTCACTCCTTTACCGACGCTTTCGACAAGCTCCGCGCTGCGAAAGTTCTTCCATAAATGATCAGCGCCACAACCATGTCATCAACTGCGTTCCAGCTTCCGCTGGCACGCAGCTTTGTCACGGTTGTGATCTCGACGATTGCACTCATAATCATCTGCGCGATCTTTGCTCCTTCAAGCATATCAAGTGCTGGTCTCTCGGGAAGCCTGCCCTTCGCTGCGATCATTGCCATCGTGGGGCTCGGTCAATTGCTCGTTGTGCAACAGGGTGGGTTTGATTTGTCACTGCCGGGTGCCGTGTCACTCGCCGTTGTGCAAGCCACCCACTATCCGCAGCAGGACAATGCACAGCTTCTACCGGCCATTCTGATTGCAATATCCTTTGCACTCGCAGCAGGTGTCTTGAACGGTTTTCTGGTCAGCATCGTCCGCCTCAACGCCATCATCGCAACAATCGGCACCAACGCCTTACTCTATGGAGGAGTCTTTGCAGTGTCGGGTGGCGTGCCTTCGATCACCACCGAACTCCTCGCCAACATTGCTGGCGGCGAAGTCTTGGGCATTCCCAATGCGATTTACTTTGCGCTGGCCGCACTGATCGTCGTCTCTTTCATGCTGAAGAAAACCGTGATGGGACGGCGCTTTGAAGCCATCGGGGCCAATCCCTTGGCCTCACATGCCGCAGGCCTCAACGTGCGACGGCACGAATTCATGGCTTACGTGCTCTCGCAGTTGTTCTACTGCATGGCGGGCATATTGATCGCGGGCATCACCCGTGAACCCACAGCCTTCCAGGGCGACTCATTGTTGTTGCCCTCAGTTGCCGTCGTTGTGCTCGGCGGCACATCACTGCTGGGCGGTCGTGGCTTTCCGATCTCAACTGTCATCGCAGCATACTTCTTGAACCAATTGAGCCAGTTCGCACTCGCAGTCGGAGTGCCATACTCGGCCCAAACCATCATCCAGGCTTTGGCCTTGGGTTTTGGCATCGGTGTTTATTCGCTCCGCTGGCGAATGAACCATGGCCCGTCGACTGAAACGAATACTACAACCAAAGTGGAGGAACTAAAATGAAGTCCCTAACAATGAAACTGGCGCTTGCTGCAACAACAGCAGTGCTGGCACTGGCAAGCTCAGGCTTGGCGCAAGCCGAAAACCCATCATGGTGCGGCCCGAAGAAGGCGACCATCGCTCTGCTCGATGGTTACGGCGGCAACAGCTGGCGTCAGGTAACAACGGCATCAGGCAAGCAAACCGCTGCACTCTGCCCAAGCATCACGTCCTATGAATATGCTGATGGCAATGGCGACACACAGAAGTCCATCTCGGACATCAAGGGTCTCGCAGCCAAGGGCGTTGATGCACTCGTGGTATTCGGCGATGCCGGCCCAGCCGTGCTTCCTGCCATAACATCGGTGTTCAAGTCGGGCAAGGTGATTGTACCTTACCGCGTTGACGTGGGCGGCAAAGAAGGCGAGAACTACACCAAGTTCATCGGCTCATCCTTCGTCAACGATGGCGAAAACTGGGGCAAGTGGATCAAGGGCGTGTTGCCAACAGGCGGCAATGTTCTGTTTCTGTCAGGTCCAGCTGGCAACAGCCAGGGCTTGGACGAACTCAAGGGCCTGAAGAATGTTCTCGGCGCAGAATATGTTTTCATCAACCCAGAGCCATTTGCCGTAACGAACTGGGATCCAGCTTTGACACAGCAAGTGCTCTCGGCAGAAATCGCCAAGAACACCAAGATCGATGTCATCGTGTCAGACTTCGGTCCATCGCTCGTGGGCGCTCTGCCACTGTTCAACAAGCAGGGAAAATCAATCCCGGCGCTTGCCACATCAGACGGCAATTCGCTGGCCTGCTTCTATGAAGAAATGAAGGGCACCAACCCTGACTTCAAGCTCTTCACAGTGGCAACCGGCAACGACAACGTGCGTCTTGCTGTGATGCATGCTGTGGCTGCTGCAACGGGTGGCACACCGCCGGCAGACAACATCTTCTCGGCTCCGGTCTATGAAGATTCAGTCTCGGGCAAGCCAAACCCGGTGACTTGCCGCAAGGACCTGCCAGGTGCGATTTATCTGTCATCGGAACTGCCTGACGAAGATCAAGCCGCAGCTGTCAAGTAACCTGTAATCTGCCCCGGGCGGCTTTTGCCTTCCGGGGCATTTTCAAATGCGGAAAAAATCGTGGCGGCCAAAATCGTAACACCACCAGA
>JANMEM010000073.1:0-9390 GCA_031376985.1 Hyphomicrobiales bacterium | reverse complement strand
CCAGTTGTGGACCTGGAATTTGCGCGATTTCCGGGTCTACATTGGCCGTGTCGATGGTGAAGTCAGCGGGTTCGGGAACGATATAGCCGATCTCCCGCAGAAAAATTTCCTGCGCCTCACTGGTTATGGAGCCTGCATGGCCTTTGCACCACGTATCGATTTTGTGTCCAAGGTCATCACGTTTCGCCAGCAATGCCCTGTTGACGGGTGCCAGATCATGCACCAGCGCCGCGAAGCCTGACCAAAATGCTTCTTCGGTAACGCCCGTTCCCGGCAAGGCCTGCGCATTGATGAAACGGTCCAACCCTGCTTCAACCTGCAATCCAGAACGGTCAATACGCTGTGTCATGTTCTTGCGTCCTCAAGTAGCTTGGGCTTTGGACCGCCATAGGCCCAGTCCAGCAATTCAATGGTATGCAGCATGGGTTTTCCCAAGCCATCCTGCAACTGGGTGATACAGCCAAGATTACCTGTTGCAATGATGTCCGGCTCAGTGGCGGCGATATTTTTCAGTTTGCGCTGTTTCAACTGTTCCGCGATGTCTGGCTGCAACATATTGTAAGTGCCAGCCGAGCCACAGCACAGATGACCTTCTGGCACACTGACAACATCAAAGCCTGCCAGCTTGAGCAATGAGACGGGTACCTGCGTGATTTTCTGCCCGTGCTGCATGGAACAGGCGGAGTGATAGGCGACACGCAAGATTTTGGCGGATTGTTGCGGAAGGTGAAGTCGCGCCAGAAATTCAGTGACATCAAGTGTCTTGGCGCTGATGGCTGCAGCCTTTTCCGCAAACTCTCCATCCTGCTTCAACATGAAACCATAATCCTTGATCGTGGTGCCGCAGCCCGAAGCGGTGATGATGATGTGATCAAGCTTGGCGTCTGTCCATTGATCAATCACGCGGCGGGCATAGGCATGGGCCTCATGTTCACGTCCCATGTGATGCGTAATAGAACCGCAACAACTTTCCCCCGCCGTCACCACCACGTCATATCCCAGCCGCGTGATCAGGCGGATGGCGGCGGCGTTGATACCGGGGTCGGTGACACTTTGCACGCAGCCACGTAAAAGTCCGACTCGGCCCTTTGCCATTCCGACAGCAGGGTAGGTTCCGGGCAGGCCCAAGGCTTCCTGTGTTGCGGGTCGGGCTGGCACCAGCGCCAACGAGGCTGCAAGTCGTTTGAAACCGAGAGATTGCAACAATGCCCTAAAGGGCTTCGCTACACGCGCACCTACCATCGCCCATGCAAAGATTTTGGGTCGCGGCATAAGATAGCCCAGCACATTGCGCGTCACTCGTTCGGGTAGCGTACGTGTGTAGTTCGCTTCAATATGGTTTCTCGCCGTATCGACAAGGTGCATATAATTCACACCCGATGGACAGGTGGTCATGCAACACAGGCACGACAGGCACCGGTCTACATGTTTCACCACATCAGGGGAGGGCGCACCGCCTTTTTCCAGCATCTCCTTCATCAAATAGATCCGCCCGCGTGGAGAATCGAGTTCATCACCAAGCAGAACATAAGTCGGGCAGGTGGCAGTGCAGAATCCGCAATGAACGCAGGACCGCAACACAGCATTGGCGTCAGCAATTTTTGGGTCCGCGAGTTGTTCAGGCGTGAAATGGGTTTGCATGGATCAGACGCCCTTATACATGCGGCCGGGATTGAGTTTCGTCTGCGGATCAAGAGCTGATTTCACCCGCGCTGTGAGCGCCGTCAAGGTTTTTGCTTGCGGTTGAAACACATCGACGCGTTGCCGGAGTTCATCTGGGCCTGCAAACAAAGTTGCATGCCCTTCTGTAAATGCTGAACGCACCAAGGCCGCACCACCATCACCGGACCCAAGCACGCTCATCCACAACAATCCACCACCCCAATCAAAGAAATAGCGCGCATCGCTTTGACGGGCGATATGCGCGGCAACTGTGGCCCCATCCATCGGCGCAACACTGAGGCGCCACAGGGCCCGCGTTGCATCGTGGGCGATTGCTTTGCAGTCCCGGATTTTCGCCCACAACGCACGAGATGCTTCCGCATTGATCACTTCGCAATCAAGTTTCAGTGCAGACACGTACCGATCCCGTCGTGCCGCAACCGAAACCGCAATACCTTCAAAGCGCAAATATGTCCCTTCACCAGGCACATGCGCCGCCGCCGATATTTCGGCGGCGGATTGTAGCGCATCGGACATCACGCGCATGGCCGTAGCATCATCTTGAACCGTGACGAGAACCGTCTCCTCAGTTTCCGGTGCAGGAAGAACTTTGAACGTCACCGACGTTAGCGCCGCCAAAGTACCAAACGACCCCGCCATCAATTTCGGCATGTCATAGCCCGTGACGTTTTTGACGACGCGGGCACCTGCCTTGAAAATCTCGCCACGTCCCGTAACACCCCGCACACCCAGTACATGGTCCCGAGCACTTCCCGCCTTGATGCGGCGAGGGCCTGATAAGCCCGTGGCCAGCAATCCTCCCAGACTGCCCGAATGAGATGTTCCCCAGAGATGTGAATAGTCCGGTGGTTCGAATGCCAGCATTTGGTTCTGCGCCTGCAACAACTTTTGAATGACGCGCAATGGCGTTGCTGTGCCTGCTTCAAGGATGAGCTCTTCCGGTTCATAGGCGGCAATGCCTTGAAAGGCCGCCAGCGACAACACCGGAAGCACTTCAACTATGCGGCCATACGCTCGTTTGCTGGCAAGCCCCTCTACGACAAAAGGCCCGCCAGCAGCAATCAACTCTGCCATTTCAGCTTCTGTCTTCGGTGCGAATATCTCAGTCATTAGAACCGCGGCAGATCAGGAAAATTGACTTGGCCCTTATGTACCAGCATTCGACCAAGTTCAGCGCAACGATGCAAAGTTGGAAACACCTTGCCGGGATTGAGCAGACCCTTTGCATCAAAGGCACATTTCATGCGCTGCTGCACGGCCATGTCAGTTTCTGAAAACATCTCTGGCATCAGATCGCGCTTTTCAACGCCCACACCATGTTCGCCCGTGAGTACACCACCAACCTTTACGCAAAGCCGCAAGATGTCTGCTCCAAAAGCCTCGGCCCTTTCCAGTTCATCACCCACATTCGCATCAAACAAAATCAGCGGATGCAAATTGCCGTCGCCGGCATGAAACACATTCGCCACGCGCAAATCATGTTTGCGTGAAAGCGCTGCCATGCCACGCAACACTTCCGGCAGTTTCTTGCGCGGAATAGTCCCGTCCATGCACATATAGTCCGGGGAAATGCGCCCCACCGCCGGAAACGCGGCCTTGCGTCCGGCCCAGAACAGCAGTCGCTCTTGATCATTTTGCGATACGCGAAGTGTGGACGCCTTGTTGTTGGTCGCAAGCACCCGCACACGCTCCGTCAAGGCATCGACTTCCGCTGGCGGACCGTCGAGTTCCACAATCAGCAGCGCCTCCACATCCAGCGGATAATCTGCATGTACAAAATCCTCCGCCGCATGAATGGCGGGCTTGTCCATCATCTCCATGCCGCCGGGAATGATGCCGGCCGAAATCACATCGGCCACGCACTGCCCTGCATCTTCGCTGGATGGAAAGCCAATGAGCAGTGCCCGCGCGGTTTCGGGTTTTTGCAAAATCCGCACCGTTACTTCAGTGACGACGCCAAGCAAGCCTTCCGACCCTGTGAGAATTCCCATCAGGTCATAGCCATCCGAGTCCAGATGTTTTCCGCCGAGCCGCACCACATCACCGCCTGGCAGCACCACTTCAAGGCCCAGAATATTATTCGCCGTCAAACCATATTTCAGACAATGCACTCCACCTGAATTTTCCGCCACATTGCCACCAATGGTACAGGCAATTTGTGAGGACGGGTCCGGCGCATAGTAAAAACCCCTGTGCTCAACAGCTCGCGTAATCGCGAGATTGGTCACACCCGGCTGCACCACGACGCAACGGTTGTCGAAATCAATGTCCAGCACCTTGTTGAACTTGGCCATGCCCAGCACAATGCCATCGGCCAATGGCAACGCCCCTCCCGACAGCGAGGTGCCCGCACCACGCGGCACAATCTTGATGCCCTCGTCATTGACATATTTCAGAATGGCGGAAACTTCAGCCGTGGTTTCCGGTAACACCACCAACATGGGGGGCTGGCGATAGGCCGTGAGGCCATCACTTTCATAGGCCGTCAACGAAGCGGGTGTGTCGATGACATGCTGGGGCCGCACCATTTGCCGCAAATCAGAAGCAATTTCAGCGCGTCTTGCCAGCACAGTTTCATCAGGCAGCGGCATTGCAATCATGATGCTTAACCGTTTACGGCCAGATAGGTCGAATACAACGACGTTGTTCCGCACATGAACAACCGGTTGCGCAAAGGTCCGCCAAAACAGACATTGGCGCATATTTCCGGCAGTTTGATTTTACCAATCAGATCGCCGTCGGGATCATAACAATGTACGCCATCACCCGCCGAACTCCAGATGCGACCCTGCTTGTCCACACGGAATCCATCAAACATTCCAACTGTACACTCGGCAAAGACTTTTGATGCACCAAGCGTTTTGCCATCACCGTTGAGCTTGAAGCCGCGAATATGTTTGGGACCATCAGGATTGTGGGAGAGGCCCGTGTCTGCGATATAAAGCATCGACTCATCAGGTGAAAACGCAATGCCATTCGGCTTCATGAAATCATCTGCAACAATGGTGATATCTCCCGTCTGTCCGTCAATGCGATAGACATCACAGCGATCCAGTTCCATCGGCGCCTTGATGCCCTCGTAGTCCGTCATGATGCCGTAGGAGGGATCAGAAAACCAGATCGAACCGTCGGATTTCACCACGACGTCATTGGGTGAATTGAAACGCTTGCCCTTGAAGCGGTCTGCCAGCACAATGATCGAGCCATCATATTCAGTGCGCGTCACACGGCGGGTGAGATGTTCGCAGGTCACCAGCCTGCCTTGAGGATCAGTCGTG
The DNA here is from genome assembly GCA_031376985.1 of Hyphomicrobiales bacterium. Lineage (GTDB taxonomy): Bacteria > Pseudomonadota > Alphaproteobacteria > Rhizobiales > Aestuariivirgaceae > Aestuariivirga. The sequence continues at coordinate 4,429 of JANMEM010000073.1, read as the reverse complement.
TTACCATTGCTGTTGTTGGATGGCTGACGAAACGTCGACATATGACCATCGCAGTCATCATAGCGCATCATCTGGTTGTTGGGGATGTCCGAAAACACCAGATAGCGCCCGGCCCCGAACCAGGCCGGACCCTCGGCCCAGCGCGAACCAGTCCAAAGCCTCTCAACCCGCCCATGGCCTGTCAAAAGGTTGCGAAACCTTCCATCGATCACCTCAAAGCCAGTTCCTTCCGGTTCACCATAAAACATGTCCCGACACTCCCATAACTATTGTTTTTGTGAGCGTCAGTGTGCTGCAATCATGGCTGCTGTCAAGACAGGGCGTTTATGCGCTGGGTGGATAGCTGGGTTATTCTGCAGCGGCCGCAGACGGACCCACGGTTTCCTTCAGTCGCCAGAAACTATGAACCACGAGTGTTACAATAACGATGGCGCCACCCACCAACACCATGTTCGACGGAACTTCCCTGAACAACATCCAAATCCAGATTGGCGTGAGGATGGTTTCAAGCAGGAAAAACATGCTGACGTCGGCTGATGGAAGGAAGCGCGGGCCATTGGCTATGAGCGAAGACGACAGCGGAATGATCAACAATCCATTCAACGCAATCCAGAACCAGCTGGGCATTCCGAATGCCGCGGTTTTGCCAAGTGTTGAAATATCTGCATGAAAAACAAACAGCGCAATCAGAGCAGAAATGAGACTGCCGATAGCGAGGCTCGTTGCCACATTTTTCCCGCTGGCCCGGATGATTGTGAATGCCGCAGCTGTGCAGCAGGCGCAGACAAACGCCAGAAAATCCCCCCACAATCCGCCAGAAGTCAGGCTATCGCGCACGATGATGCCAACCCCTATCAAGGCCAGCACCGTCGCGGTCCACGTGAACGCGTGAATGTCCTCACGAATAAAAAGTCGCGAAAATACCGCAGTCAAAACCGGTACAAGCGCTAAAATAAAGACCACATTTGCCGCCGTGGTTTCCGTCAACGCCCCGATGTAAGCAATGTTGGCAACTGTATTCGTCGCAATGACAGCAACGCCTGCACCGCCTGCAATAAAGGGAAGCTTTGACCCTGATCGCCAGCGCATGATGAACCACACACTGGTGATGGCAACAAAAAGCAACATGCCCCGCGCAAAGATCAGGGCCCACTTCTCATTGTCGGCCAAACGCAGCAACGGCAGGTCAAACGTGAAAAGAAAACCACCAAGTGCAGTGATCAACAGACCAAATCGGATGTTACGGGCGTAGGAAGAAGCATCACTCATTTGGGTGCGTTCGAACTCCGGTATGCAAGGTTGATTTACACGCAATTGCTACCTTGAAGTGATAACTGCTGTAGTCCGACTTTGCAAGGTTGCAGGCCGCTTTATTAAACTCTGGATTTCATTCTGTGGACAAGATGAATGTTTCACCGCAAACTAACATCACAGTAAAACGGGATAATTACAGAAATGACGACAATTGCACTGTTTGGCGCAGGTGGCAAAATGGGCATGCGGCTTGGCAAGAACCTGAAAGATTCGCGCTATGTGGTGCGACCTGTTGAGGTGAGCGAGGTGGGCCGCAAACGCTTGGCCGATGAATTGGGCTGGCAGGGTGTCGATGCGGACTATGCATTGGCCGATGCTGAGGTGGTGATTCTCGCCGTGCCGGATACGGCCATCGGCAAGGTAGCATCAGGCATTATCGATAAATTGAAAGCCGGTACCATTGTAGTGACCCTTGATGCCGCTGCTCCTTTCGCCGGACACTTGCCGGAGCGGAACGACATAACCTACTTTGTGACACATCCGTGCCACCCCCCGATATTCAACGATGAAACCAGCATGGATGCAAAGCTCGACCGCTTCGGTGGTGTTGCTGCCAAGCAAGCGATTGTCAGCGCCCTGATGCAGGGGCCGGAAGACCATTATGCCGTGGGCGAGGAAGTGGCGCGCACTATCTGGTCTCCCATTTTGCGCTCTCACCGTTTGACGGTGGAACAAATGGCCTTGCTGGAGCCGGGCCTTGCCGAAACCGTATGTGGTTCATTGCTCGATGTGTTGCGCGAAGCCATGGATGAGGTTGTGTCACGTGGCGTTCCCCACGAGGCAGCTCGTGATTTTCTGCTGGGACACATGAACATCATGGCCGCCGTGATTTTCAAGGAACAGTCCGGCGTGTTTTCCGACGCTTGCAACAAGGCTATTGAATTTGGAAAACCCACCTTGATGCGCGACGACTGGAAGCGCGTGTTTGAGCCCGACGAAATCATGGCGTCAATTCGCCGTATCACCTGACGAGGACACCGGACAATGGCCCAATTTATCAACAGCAAGGAAACCTTGGTTGTCGACTCCATCGATGGCCTGTTGCGGAGTTCGGGTGGCAGCAATCTGGCACGGCTGGATGGTTACCCCGCCATCAAAGTCGTGCTGCGAACCGATCACAAGCCCGACAAGAAAGTGGCGATCGTTGCTGGCGGAGGATCCGGGCACGAACCTGCTCATGCCGGGTTCGTCGGCCCCGGAATGTTGACCGCTGCGGTGTGTGGCGAAATCTTTTCGTCGCCTTCGGTTGACGCGGTGTTTGCCGCCATCATGGCAGTGACAGGCAAGGCGGGGTGCTTGCTCATTTTCAAGAATTATACGGGTGACCGTTTGAATTTTGGCCTTGCTGCAGAAAAGGCAAGGGCTTTTGGTCGGAAGGTTGAAGTCGTCATTGTGAAAGATGACATCGCACTTCCCGACATTCCGCAACCTCGCGGCATTGCCGGCGTCATGTTTGTCGAGAAGATTGCGGGGCATTTTGCCGAGAAGGGAATGCCCCTCGCCAAACTCGCGGCCATCGCCCAGAACGTTGCTGACGGATTGGTATCCTTGGGCATTGCCCTCTCATCCTGCACGCTTCCCGGAATAGGCCGCGAAGACCGTATCCCGCAAGGCAAAGCCGAATTGGGCTTGGGTATTCACGGTGAGTCCGGCGTGGAAATTGTGACATTTGAAACCGCTGCAAAAGCCGCTGCCTTGGTGACGGACAAACTTTTCGGGGCGGTGAAAAAGGCATCGAAATACGCACTGCTCATCAACAATCTCGGATCAACCACACCGCTCGAAATGGGCCTGATTGCCAATGAGGTGTTGAAAGGCAAGCACGGAAAAAAGATCAAGCTGGTCTGCGGCCCCGCCAATTTGGTGACGTCGCTCGACATGCATGGGTTTTCGCTGTCCCTGTTGCCGCTCACACCGGAATATGAAGCCGCACTTTTGTCTTCGGCAACGCCGCTGGTATGGCCGGGCGTAAAAATTCATATGGCACCCAAGCTGGTGAAACTTTCCAAAGAGATGAAGGGCAAAACGTTTAAGGCCAGCCGCAACGATGACTTCGCCGCTTTGATTAAAAAGGCCTGCGGCATTCTTGAAGCATCTGAAGCCAAGCTCAACGCCTTGGATGCCCGCGTGGGCGATGGTGATACGGGTTCTACTATCGCAACGGCAGCCCGGCACATCGTTGCCAACCTCAACAAAATGCCTTTGACCAGGCCTGATCAATTCTTCGCCGCCACCAGTGACGCAATGACCCGCACCATGGGTGGATCATCCGGAGTACTATTGGCAATATTCTTCGCCGCCGCATCACAAGCCTCGGCAACGGGGAAGTCTTGGCCGGACGCGTTAAAGGCAGGCCTTGGCCGCATGATGGAATATGGTGGAGCCAAACCCGGCGACCGCACCATGATTGATGCGCTTCTGCCAGCATTGGACGCCTTGCCCGACGTGGCCAAAGCCGCCAAAGCCGCCCGCACGGGTGCTGATGCCACAGCCAATATGCTGCACGCCAGAGCAGGCCGCTCCACCTATGTCCCCTCCGAAAACCTGAAAGGCTTCAACGACCCCGGTGCCGAAGCTGTGGCTTTGCTGCTGGAAGGACTGTCATACTAATATAACAGTTCTGGACAGCGCCGGGATTCCAGCATAGATTGTCAAAAAAAATGATAATCGCATGGGAGCCTTCGTTATGACGGAGAACAATTTTCCGAAACTTCACAATGCCATGTGGCCGGGTCTTGTTGGCAAGGGTGCCGATTCGGAACCGGGCATTGGGCTCGATACATTACTTGATTTGACCGCTAAGGCCGAGGTCAATGGCAAGAAATTTGATGGAGTCGATATTTTCCATGTCGGGCCGCATACGGAAATTGATTGTACCGATGATGACATCAAGCGGCTGGCGGAAAAGGTGCAGTCGCGGAAACTGGTGATTGGCTCAATCGTGGCACCTGTGTGGCCACCTGTGGGGGGTGGTTCTGCCATGGGGTCACTGTCTGACCGGAAGAAGTTTGTTGAGAACGTGAAGAAGTCCTGCAATCTCGGCAAGCGCCTGCGCGATTTGGGAGTGAGGCCCTATGGGCTGGTGCGCATCGACTCCGCCTCGGGCGTGGGTGAC
>JANMEM010000072.1:0-4419 GCA_031376985.1 Hyphomicrobiales bacterium | reverse complement strand
ACTTCGACGCAGAGGTTACAGGCCACGCATTCGTCATCCATGACTTCGAAATGACGCTTGCCGTCCTTTTCTTTCATGATGGCCTGATGTGATGTGTCTTCGCAGGCTGCATAGCAGCGGCCACACTTGATGCAGGCGTCTTGGTCGATGTAGGCTTTGGCGACGTAGTTGAGGTTGAGGTACTGCCAATCCGTCACATTGGGCACAGCGCGACCGCGGAAGTCTTCGATGGTCTTGTAGCCCTTGTCATCCATCCAGCTGCCAAGGCCGGAAACCATTTCCTCGACAATCTTGAAACCATAGGTCATGGCGGCGGTGCAAACTTGCACCGTGCCTGCGGACATGGAGATGAACTCTGCTGCATCACGCCATGTGGTGATGCCACCGATGGCGGAGATGGGTTTGCCTTTGCATTCGGCGTCACGGGCGATTTCGGAGACCATGGAAAGTGCTATCGGTTTCACTGCCGGCCCGCAATAGCCCCCGTGGGATCCCTTGCCATCAATCGTCGGCATGGGGGCGAATGAATCCAGATCCACATGGGTGATGGAGTTGATTGTGTTGATCAGCGACACCGCATCGGCCCCACCGCGAAAGGCCGCTGCTGCGGGTTTGCGAATATCGGTGATGTTGGGTGTGAGCTTCACAATGACGGGCAGGCGTGAATGCTGCTTGCACCAGCGCGCCACCATTTCAATATATTCGGGAACCTGACCCACCGCACCACCCATGCCGCGTTCGCTCATGCCGTGGGGGCAACCGAAGTTCAGCTCCACGCCATCACAATCCGTCTCCTCAACTTGGCTGAGAATTTTCTTCCACGGTGCCTCCTCGCAGGGCACCATCAGGGACACGACCATGGCGCGGTCTGGCCATTCGCGTTTGACCTTCTTGATTTCCTGCAGATTGATTTCAAGCGGACGGTCGGTGATCAGTTCGATGTTGTTGAGGCCGAGCAAACGCCGATCCGGCCCATGAATAGCGCCATAGCGGGGACCATTGACGTTGACCACGGGCGGGCCTTCCTCACCCAGCGTTTTCCAGACCACACCACCCCAGCCCGCCCTGAAGGCGCGGACGACGTTGTATTCCTTGTCTGTAGGTGGGGCCGAGGCCAGCCAAAATGGGTTGGGCGATTTGATGCCAACAAAATTAGAGCGAAGATCTGCCATGTCTCTTTCCTACGCCGTCAAAAATGCATGAATGGATTCAGCTGCACGCCGACCGTCATCTACGGCTGCCACTGTCAAATCCTTGCCGCCTGCGGCACAATCACCACCAGCCCAAATGCCAGATACGCTGGTGCGCTTCTCGCCATCAATCACAATGCGTCCACCGTCAAGCTTCAATGCTCCGCCTGTTGCATCAACATAAGTCTGGCCGATGGCCTTGAAAATGGTGTCAGCGGCAATGTCAAAGGTCTCACCTGTTGCAACCAGCTTGCCCTTTTTTACCTCCATGTAGTCGCACTTCAATCCAATGGCCCTGTCACCTTTGACGAGCACTTTTTTCGGGGAGACCCAATGCTTGATCTTAACACCTTTGACCTGAGCCAAGTCCTGCTCAAACGTCGAAGCCTTCATCTGCGCCGCACCACGACGATAGAGAATTGTTACATCCTCAGCACCAAGAAGTTTTGATTGAACGGCCACATCAACCGCCGTCATGCCGCCGCCGATGACCACAACCCGGCGACCAACTTTCAACTTTGACAAATCCTTGGCCTGGCGCAGGTCGGAAATATAATCCACAGCATCCTCAATGCCCGCAATATCATCATTCTTGATGCCAAGATCGTTGACGCCTTGAAGGCCAATGCCGAGGAAAACTGCATCAAACTCCGACTGCAAATCCTTGAGCTTCAGTTTTTTGCCGAGTGACTTTCCATGTTCGACGGTGATGCCGCCAATCGTCAACACGAAATCCACTTCTTTCCGGGCGAAGTCATCGACCGATTTATAAGCCGCGATGCCATATTCATTAAGACCGCCGGATTTTTTGCGTGCATCAAACATCATAACGCTATGGCCGTGCATGGCAAGACGATGGGCACAGGCCAACCCGGCAGGACCAGCGCCTACAACTGCAACAGATTTTCCAGACTTCTCGGCGCGCGTGTAAGGGTGCTTTTTCTCTGTCATCAGCGCGTCAGTCGCATAACGTTGCAAAAGCCCGATCTTTACTGGCTGGTCTTCCGAAGTGTTGCGCACACAGGCCTCTTCACACAAGGTTTCCGTGGGGCAGACGCGAGCACACATGCCGCCTAAAATATTCTGGTTGAAAATTGTGACGGCCGCACTCTTCTCATGCCCGGCCGCAATTTCACGAATGAACAGTGGAACATCAATGGAGGTGGGGCAGGCAGTCTGGCAGGGCGCATCGTAACAGAAGAAACAGCGGTCCGATTCAACCAGCGCTTCCCGCTTTGAAAGTGGCGGATGCAAATCCGAGAAATTTGCAACATATTCAGCTTTCGCCAAACGCTTGGCTGAAATATCCGAAGCCTTCATCTGTGCCATGTTTCCTCCAGCACTTATTGCCAGAATCAAAGTTGGCAGATTTTGTTCAAATGGTCAAATTTTCCGGAACGCCTGGTATCACCCTGTCTTGCAAGACCATTGAACTTCGCAGATAGTAAGGTAATTTGTTTTTGTGGGGTGACGTGATGGCACTGCAAGAGTTTCTGCCTTATCTCGCAGGTGTCGGCTTGGGACTGGTGTTGATTGGATTTGTATTTCACAATCCGCTGAAGCTTCGCGCTTTCATGGTGTTGGGCAGTCTCGTATTTAGTCTCTATTGTTTTCTGGTGGCACCGCAGCCGTGGTGGACGGCCATCGTGGCAGCCATCGCAATCATTGCGGTAAATGCTGTCATGATGTGGCAAAGCACGAACGACCACCGCAAATTCAGGCTCTCTGCCGAAGAAATGATGTTGTTTGCCAGACTGCCAGGATTGACGCCGGGACAGTATAAAGAGTTGCTGAACATATCGGAATGGCACACACCGAAAGTTTCGATGCAACTCACCAAACTCGGTGAACGTCCAGAAGCACTTTATTACGTGCTCGAAGGCCAGGTTGAAGTCAACCGCAGCGGAGGAAGATTTTCAATCGGTCCTCACGCGTTCATCGGTGAACTGGCTTTCCTCCGGGCCAAACCAGCAACGGCCACGACCTTTGCAAATGTGGGGGCGCTGATAGTAAGTTGGGAACACAGTGCCTTACGCCAATTGATGAAATCCAACGACGATGTGCGCAAGGCCATTGATAATCTGTTATCTGTCGATATGGCGGACAAAATTGCGCGCAATGCGGCCCCAATTCTGCAGGAGCAAGCCGGTTGAGTGCCAGGCCTTCATGTGACCTTTCAAATAGCCACAGTTCGAAGACTTTTCCGTCAACAAACCTGAATCCAAATGTCATGGACGGATAGCCTCAAATAGGGCTATCTTTTGTATGACAATTCAATCCGAGGCCCGCATACCATGTCCAGCACCACCCAGAAGCCCCTGAAACTGCGTTCGCAATATTGGTTCGACAATCCGTCGAACGCCGATATGACGGCACTTTATGTGGAGCGTTATCTCAATTACGGCTTCACACAAGGCGAGTTACAAGGTGGCAAGCCCATCATTGGCATTGCACAAACGGGGTCTGACCTTTCGCCCTGCAACCGCGCTCATGTGGACTGGGTGCGGCGGGTGCGTGATGGCATCATTGCCATGGGCGGCATTCCGCTGGAATTCCCGATCCACCCCATTCAGGAAACGGGCAAGCGCCCCACAGCCTCGCTGGACCGGAACCTTGCTTATCTCTCACTTGTAGAAGTGTTGCACGGCTATCCGCTGGACGGCGTGGTGCTCACCATCGGTTGCGACAAGACCACGCCTGCCTGTTTGATGGCGGCGGCCACCGTTGATATTCCAGCTATTGCACTGTCGTCCGGCCCGATGCTCAATGGTGACTACAAAGGCCAGCGCACCGGTTCCGGCACCATTGTCTGGCTGGCGCGTGAAAAATATGCCACGGGCGAAATCAACTACAAGGAATTCACCGACCTTGTTGCGTCGTCGGCGCCGTCCACGGGCTACTGCAACACCATGGGAACAGCCTCCACCATGAACTCGCTGACAGAAGCGCTGGGCATGTGCCTGCCTTACAACGCCGTGATCCCCGCACCTTACCGCGAACGTGGTCAGATGGCTTACGAGACTGGAAAGCGGATTGTTGAAATGGTGCATGAGGATCTGACACCCTCCAAGATCATGACGCGCGATGCCTTCATCAACGCCATCCGCGTCAATACCGCCATTGGCGGCTCAACCAATGCTCCAAATCATCTGAACGCGATTGCGAGGCACCTGGGCCTGCAACTCGACGTCATCGATTGGGAAGAGCAGGGCCATGAGTTGCCGCTGCT
>JANMEM010000015.1:0-4473 GCA_031376985.1 Hyphomicrobiales bacterium | reverse complement strand
TTTCGAAATTAACCATGTCAGGACAATTCGATTCACGCGGAGTCACTGAGGACTCATAACACCCCAACGTTTTGTGATTTGTAAGTTGGGGTATGCGTAATGGGCTATGTTGATCAGGCGGTGAAGCTGGATGTGCGGCCGCTGTTGAACCAGATTCTGATGGGAGACTGTGTTGAGCAGCTCAAGAAAATTCCATCCGAATCCGTTGACCTCGTTTTCGCTGATCCGCCTTACAATCTCCAACTCAATGGTGACCTGACCCGGCCCGACCAGAGCAAGGTTGATGCTGTGGATGACGAGTGGGACAAGTTTTCAGACTTCGCTTCTTATGATGCTTTTACCAGAGGCTGGCTCTCGGAATGTCGGCGTGTGCTGAAACCCAATGGTGCGATCTGGGTGATTGGCAGCTACCACAATATCTTCCGCGTCGGCTCAATTGTGCAGGATCTTGGCTATTGGATTCTGAATGATGTGGTGTGGCGCAAGGTCAATCCAATGCCGAATTTTCGCGGTCGCCGTTTCACCAACGCGCATGAAACCATGATCTGGGCGTCAAAGGAACAGAAGTCAAAATATTGCTTCCATTATGAAGCGATGAAAATATTCAACGACGATCTGCAAATGCGTTCGGACTGGACCTTGCCTTTGTGCACGGGTGCTGAACGTTTGAAAGACAAAAACGGCGACAAGGTACATCCGACGCAGAAGCCAGAGGCATTGTTGCAACGGGTGATGTTGTCGTCATCCAATCCCGGTGACGTGGTGCTTGATCCGTTTTTCGGCACAGGCACAACAGGTGCCGTGGCCAAACAATTAGGTCGTAACTTTATCGGCATCGAACGCGACGAAACTTACGCAAAACATGCCCGCATCCGCATATTAAATACCGAAGAGCTGCCACTCGACGCCCTGAAGACTACTGTTGGCAAACGCGCTGAAGTGCGGATTCCTTTTGGTACACTGATTGAGCGTGGATTGATCAAAGCGGGTGAAACGCTTTTCGATCATACAACACGCATCGCGGCAAATGTGCGCGCTGATGGGTCGATTGCGTCGAAGAGTGCTTCAGGTTCAATCCATAAGGTTGGTGCATTGGTGCAAAATGCCGAGGCCTGCAATGGCTGGACTTACTGGCATGTGCGACGCGGACCCAATCTGGTGCCGATTGATATTCTACGGCAACAGGTGCGGGGCGAGTTGGCTGCGGCGGCTTGAACATTACAATTCCGTCATTCCAAACGCGACGTGAAGCGTAGCGGAACAAGCGATTTGGAAGCCCGCCTTGGACGTCGAAGCGGGGTTCCATCTCGCGCCTCCGCTTTGCTTCGCCTTGGATGGAATGACGATTCTTCGGGTAGCTGCGTTGCGCTGGCAAATGTTGTTGTTGGCAAACGGGAATGATACACAATTTTCATGAAAGCCCGCACCCAAACCTCTTTTCTTTTCGACCTTGATGGCACGTTGATTGACAGCGTTTATGATCACGTCATGGCGTGGTCCCATGCCTTGCACGAAACCGGGCTGGAGGTGTCGCTGTGGCGCATTCACAGGCGCATTGGCATGTCGGGTGGTTTGTTCTCGAAAGCCTTGCAGCGGGAATTGGGTGTTGAAATTGATGAGGCCTTGCAGGTGAAGTTGCGGACGCTGCACATGGAACATTACAATGCCCATTCCCAGCGCACACGCATTTTGCCGGGTGCCCGGGAATTGCTGGCACATCTTTCTGAACATGACATCCCCTGGGCCATTGCCACTTCCGGTCGCATTGAAACTGCGGGGCCGGTTTTGAAAATTCTCGGCGTTGATCCGGCCAAACAGGTGGTGATAACGCGTGACATGGTGCGTTATGCCAAGCCGGACCCTGACTTGTTTCTGGCGGCGGCCGAAAAACTGGGCGTTGATGTGCGCAGTTCCTGCATTGTCGGCGATTCGATTTGGGACATGCTGGCGGCACAACGGGCCGGCGGACTGGGCATCGGGCTGCTGTCTGGCGGCTATGACACGGATGAACTGGAACGCTCTGGCGCTTACCGCGTGTATGAAGACCCCGCAGATATGCTAGACCATTTGGATGAGATTGGCGGACGGCGTTAACCCGGACGTGCGTGTGCGATAATCTTTCGCATTACGGTGGGTAACGCTTCACCGTCCACCTCTGATAACGGCACCCAACGATAGCTGACGTCCGGAAGTGCAGCTTCCACATTCTCTGCCACCCACACTGTCACCTCCAAATGAAAATGCGTGAACGTATGCTCCACAATGCCGGGGCGCTTTTTCCATTGGGCGGAGATAGGTGGCTGCATGTCGGGTTGGACTTGCGCCCAGTCTGATCCCGGCACTTCCGTCATGCCACCGAGCAAACCTTTTTCCGCGCGTCGGCGCAGCATCACTTCCCCTTTAGTATTCCGAGCGAAATAGGCATGGCCCTGGCGGGTGGGAATGGCTTGCTTTTTCAACTTGCGGGGAAGTGTCACAGCGATGCCAAGTTTTCGGCCTTTGCAGTCTTCCATCCATGGGCAAATCAGACAGTTCGGGCTTTTAGGCGTGCAAATGGTGGCCCCCAAATCCATAAGCGCTTGCACAAAGTCCCCTGCCCTGTGGTTCGACATCAGGGATTGGGCGCGGGTTTTGATTTGAGGTTTTGATTCGGGCAGCGGCGTTTCAAAGGCGTCGAGGCGGGAGATGACGCGTTCCACATTGCCATCCACAGCGGCAAAGGGTTTGTCGAAGGCAATGGCGGATATGGCACCTGCGGTATAGGGGCCGATGCCGGGGAGTTTGAGCAACTGCTCCACATCATCAGGGAACATGCTGCCAAATTCGGCCACGACTGTTTTCGCGCATTTGTGTAGATTACGGGCCCGGGCGTAGTAGCCGAGGCCGGCCCAAGCTTTGAGCACGTCGTCCAAAGGGGCAGCGGCAAGGGATTCGACTGTCGGCCAGAGTCTGGTGAATTTCAGGAAATAGTCTTTGACTGCTGTCACCGTTGTCTGTTGCAGCATGATCTCGGACAGCCAGACTTTATACGGATCCATCCGGGCCGGACTGATGGCCCGCCACGGCAAAATGCGGGCATTCTGGTCATACCACGCAAGCAACTTCACAGGGAGGTGATGATCCGGCCCTTGTTCCGCCACGAATGTCCTTGAGAATCTCGCCATAATTGTGGACATTTCACGAATGCAAACGATCGACAAGCACTTCCGCAAACTGACGGAGCCCGTGTTCAAAAAACACGGCTTTGCTCAAGGCGATGTGCTGGCCCATTGGCCGCAAATTGTGGGCGAACAGGCAGCGGCGATTTCCAGCCCGGAGAAAATTCGTTGGCCGCGCGGCAATGACGCCAAATCCGGCGGCACACTGCATGTCAAAGTCAAAGCTGGGCGAGGGCTCGACGTTGAATATGCCGCTGCGGGCATCGTGGAGCGCGTCAACCAGTTTTTGGGTTATCAAGGTGTGATGGCGCTTAAAGTCACTCAAATCCATGACTTTCGTCCGTCCATCAAAGTGTCTCGCAAAGTCCTGGAACCCACTCCCGCTATTCTTGCCCGTGTCGCACCAATTGCCGATCCTGAACTACAAGCCGCCCTCGCCCGCCTGGGTGCGGGTGTATCCGCCCTCACCCCACGTTCTCCACAGGCCAAATAAGGCCGTGGAACTTCACCCTTCATTTCGAGTAGGAAAAGCACATGAGCTTGATCAACCGTCGTAACTTCCTGGCCACTGCTACAGTATCAGCCTTGGCAACAGCAGCATTTGCACAGACGCCAGTTGTCGTTGACAAGGTGGCTCTCAACACGCCTCCCACCATGGGCGAAATGAGCATGGGCAAGGATGACGCCAAGGTTGTTGTGATTGAATATGCTTCTGCGTCTTGCCCGCATTGCGCAGAATTCAACAATGCGGAATTCCCGAAGTTCAAGACCGACTTTATCGACACGGGCAAAGTGAAATATATTTTCCGCGAATTCCCGCACAATGACCCGGCCATGGGGGCTTTCATGATTGCCCGCTGTGCGCCTAAGGAAAAATATTTTCCGCTGGTGGATGTGTTGTTCAAGACGCAAAAAGAATGGGTACCAAACCCGCTCGAAGGCTTGAAGAAGATTGCCTTGCAGGCTGGTTTCACTGAAGAGACTTTCATGGCCTGCCTCAACAACAAGGATGTGGCCAAGAACATTTTCGAAGTGCGCCAGAAGGGTGACACGTTTGGCGTTGAAGGCATTCCGACCTTCTTCATCAACGGCGAACATTTCAAGGGTGAATACACCGTAGATGGCTTGAAGGCCGTGATTGATCCGCTGCTGGGCTAAAACACGGCGGCGTTATTTGGGCAGGGGCATATGAAATTCAACAAACTGCGGCTGACGGGATTCAAATCTTTCGTTGAACCGACGGAACTTCACATTCAACCAGGCCTCACAGGAATTGTGGGGCCAAACGGCTGTGGCAAGTCAAATCTGCTGGAAG
>JANMEM010000570.1:0-5843 GCA_031376985.1 Hyphomicrobiales bacterium | reverse complement strand
CTTTGGAATTACAACGGTCTGAGCGACCCCCACCCTAACCCTCCCCACAAGGGGGAGGGAACTTTCTTTTCCAAACTGAAGAATGTCCAAGACTTTGCGATAGCCTTCGGCATTAACCCAATCGCAACAGCTCCCGCGCACACTGCCTTATAGTTAGTCCGTCGCGTAGGAGGCCTGTCGTGTCACATGCCCAAAACCTTGGTTGCGTCAGCTTGAGTTGCCCACCGCTTGATACAAGTGGCTTGGCAGATGAAATCCGGAAGCGCGGCAATGTGCCCTTGCGCGTCGCAGAGAGCGTTATGCTCGAACTCCCAATTCGTGACGTGTGGCAAAGCTGGGCCAGTACGCAAAAACTGCCGGCCCAAAAAATCGCGGCGCTGTCGTGGCACTTGGCGAAAGACATTGCTGATGACGATGAACCTGAAAACCACTGTGACGATGCGGCAGCCCTGTTCCTGCTGGCACTCCGCCACAACCATGCATGTCTTGAACGTGCGCTTGACGGCTGCCGCATCACCTGGAGCGACAATGCGACAACTGAGAAGGTGGAATACCTGACCTGAATCCATCTGGACTGGACATCAACCTCTTCCGGTGATCATGTGATTCAATGTCTGAAGATGACCTTGCAAAACCCCGCATGTCCGGTGCTGACTATGGCCGTTCCCTGAACGGCCTTGGCTTCAACCTCATCGTCAACGATCTCGAAAAAGCGATTCACTTTGCCTGCCAAGTGATTCGAGCCGAAGTGTTTTTCCGCACCGACGTGTTCGCCGCCATGAAACTGTCTGGCCAGCACTTCATGTTCCACATCAACGACAGCTATCGCGGCAACGAACTTCATGCCACGCTGGTCTCCGACGCCCCACGCGGCGTTGGCATTGAGCTCCGCTGTTACCACGTGGACCCCGACGAGGCCGAAACCCGCGCCCGCGAGGCAGGCTACACCGTTCTCGCAGGCGCACTCGACAAACCCCACGGCTTGCGCGAATGCATGATTTTGGACGATGATGGTTTCGTCTGGATTCCATCACGCCACCTGAGGCCAAATGCCAATACTTGAACTGACCAATGGCTATTACGAACTGCCCCCCGGAAAACTCGCCAATGTGGCAACCCGCCTTGAAATGCGCCAGACACCGGATCGCGCCCTCATGTCGTTTCCGTCTGACCTGACGCTGGAGCCCGCCTCGAAGGGTGACCTCGAAAGTTACCGCAATCTGTTTCGCGCCGTAGGCCAAGACCTGCTGTGGTTTTCCCGCCTCCTGATGTCCGGTGAGAAGTTGCTTGAAACCCTCTCCCATGACGGCACGGAATCTTTCACGCTGAAACGCGGTGACTTGGTTATTGGCATTCTGGAGCTCAGCTTCCGCGACATGCCGAACTGCGAACTGTCCTTCTTCGGTTTGGTTCCCTCGGAAGTGGGAAACGGCACAGGTCGCGCCCTGATTGACGAAGCCATCCGCCGTGCATTCCAAAAGCCCATAGGCCGTTTCTGGTTGTCGACTTGCACCTTGGACCACCCGAAAGCCCTGGGGTTCTACCGCAAAGCAGGATTCACTCCCTATGCCCGATTTGTCGAAATTCACGATGACCCAAGGCTACAAGGAAAGCTCCCAAGACACGCGGCCCCACAAATCCCGTTGTTGTCGAGCACCTGACACCTTGCAGTGTGGTCATTTGAAAATGACTGAATGCGGGGAAGGGACAGTTTGCTCTATCACAAACTGTCCCTGACTTTAGGTGCGGCGACGGCTTGCCAGAAAAAGCAAGCGGTCCCCTATCCACCTCACCTGAAAATGATCGCGCTTTGATTTGGGTTTCCCTCACAGGCTTGGATTTACGCTCTGTTCACGCTGTTTGAGCAACAGCGAACCCCATTAAACAGTTGACCGCATTTAACGGGATTTTGTCCATCCGGGAACTCATAAAGATACGACTTGTGTGTATGGCGGTACTCATCATCTCGCCTGATGTGTTCAAGCCCACCTGCTATGTGCACAAGTGAACTTTTCACTATTTCCTTGGCCACCGCAACATCACCATATTCCGCATCACAAATTTCGAATTTCAATTGTCAAATAGCTATTTGTTCCCATAAGATAACAAGCCTATTTCAGTTTTGATAAATTGAACAGAATGCAACGTCTCCTGTTAATAGTTGCAGGGTCGAAGTGCGCTATCCTGCATATCCACCACATCGGAACTCAAAACCAACCCAGGGTGCCAGGAGAACATACTCCTGCGCAGCGTAGTCGGAGATTTGTATGTTACATCCTATGCTGAATACAGAAAAGCAATTGTTTGGGCCGTTTCCCATGAGTGCGGGACGGTTGGCCGCAATGCGCACAACAATAGCGCGGGACATCATCCATTTTGAAAGTCTCGACCTGCTCAATCTCGACCGTTTGGAATTGGCGCAAACCATCAAGTCTGCGGCAACTGCGAAAGCCATGCAAAGCGCACTGACGGATGACGCGTTTGCCGCAATACATGATGTTGCGGTGCTTCAGGGCGGTGGTTTGACGTGGCCTGAAGCACTGGCTGTGTTGCTCAACCTCAAACCCGATATTGGTTCTGTGCGGTTGGACTTGAGGAGCAAGTCATGAGCCATTGCCCGCTATCGGATTCCCAGATCATATCGCATCACAGTTATGTGCCGTTTCAAATGACGTCACACCAACTTGCACCGATGTCGGCCTTGGCGCACATCGATGTTCGCCGACACAAAGTCTGTGAACTTTCCGGAGTTGATGATGTTGGCTGCGACTGGATCGGCTATTTCAATCTCACCACCAGTCGCGCTGCGCTGTGGTCGCTCAGGAAAAGCCATGCGGACAGACGAAATGGACATTTTATTGCTGACTGGCAACGCTGCGCCTCGCCCAAATTTAAAGCATTGCGGCGGGAAGCGCGACGTGGAAATCTTGAAGTTGAAGAATTCCTTGTCGCAACCCTGCCCGATTGGTTCTGGGAAAAGCAGCCTCTGAACCCCGACATCGATCACAAAGCCTTCACTGGCATTTACCGGAAGGCATTTCTTCTCAACACGCGCCAGGCAATTCTGAATGTGGCTCTGTCAACCCTATCCATCGTAACAACCATCGCGTTGACCTATGCCTGCGTCGCTTTCTGGTTTGGGGGTTTGCAACTGGTACTCTGAAATTTTGAATGGTTGCAATATCTCAGCCCAAATTGAAAAGATTTGCCCTTCCTTAACGGCTTGGCTGGCAATGTACGGGCCAATCACGTTTGACAGGCCTTGAATCTCACACCATGTTTTCAATATTCACCTCCATCGGCCCGGAAATTCCACTTTCACTCCTGTTGATGGGACTTTTGGGGTTGCGTACAAAGGTTTGGCCGAAGGCCAGCCTGTTTATCAAAACCTCACCTGAAAAATTGTTCGAATTGATGGACGTGACGGACGGGAAAATCGAGGACTGGGGACGCACCACCACACAAACGGAAATGCTTGATCATGACCGCCGCATATTCCGCAAAACCTATTCTACCACCTTGACAACGGGTGTCGCCAAATCCTTTTCCGCGCTGTTTTCCATCCGAAAACGCCAAGCCCCCAGTCTCCTCGAAATTCAGCGTGAGGGGCTCGACGGTAAAACCTTGAACAATGAATTGCTGAGCCAGCGCTATGATATTTCGAGGGAAGGCAATGGCACGCGCCTGACCATGACTTACGAGTGGGGGCCGCGCCCGCTGTTGGCGCAACTCGTGGCCCGGGCCGATCTTTGGGGCGGGGCGTTTCGCCTGAAGGCACTGGCTGAGCGCGGCGTTGCCGACAACAGTCCCTATCAGTGGATTTCTGCAGGCGTATCCGCCGTCACCGGCGCACTGTCTCTGGTTGCCTTTGCGCTTTTGCTGGATTGGGAATTTGCCGCACTTTTGATCGTCGCACTCTTCATTCATGAATTCGGCCATCTCCTCGCCTACCGCATGATGGGTCAGCCTTGGGGTCGCATGCTGTTCCTGCCCTTTCTGGGCGCCATTGCCCTGCCACGCCTTCCGTTTGACAGTCAGGGGCAATCAGTGTTTGCGGCGCTCATGGGACCGGCATTCTCCATGCTGTTGGCAATCGTGTGCACTGTTCACACCATTACGCATGCACTTTCTGGTATTCCGCCAAACGGCTTTGTCGTCGCTCTGGGATTTATCACCACTGCCCTGAATTTGTTCAATTTGCTGCCTGCCGAACCCCTCGATGGTGGTGTGGCCTTGCGCTCGGTGCTCGGAAAAATCCTCGGCCAACAAGCGCGTTACGGCCTCATGGGAGTGGGCCTCGTCATTGCAATCGTCGGCCTAATCTATTCACAAATGATCCTGGTCCTTTTCGCAGGCATGGCCATTCTTTACAACTTCAAGGATCGCAAGATTGATCCCGGCCTGTCTTCATTGTCGAGCCTGCAAGTCTCGATTTCGTTCTTTGGATATGTCAGCCTGGTCACGGCCTACATCACCATGTTCATGTTCTATTGGAACCTGCAGACAGTTGCTTGACAAGTCTGACGGATAAAGTACTTCACGCGCCAGCATGACAATTGTCGAAGACTATAACGCCAAGGTTCAGTCGGGGTCGCTGAAGCCCGACGCCTCGCAAGCCATGGTGGCATCGACCTTGTCTTCGCTGGCAAATGCAATGTCCTCACATGCGGCGCAGAAATCAAATCTCGTTTCAAAGTTCTTTTCCAAAAAGCAGGGCAGTCCACACGGCATCTATATCTACGGTGACGTCGGTCGTGGCAAAACCATGTTGATGGATTTGTTCTTCGAGCATGTGCAGGGCTGGCCAAAAAAACGCATCCACTTCCATGCCTTCATGCAAGACGTGCACAAGGCCCGCGCCACGCAGAAAACCATCGAACAGATCGCTGACCAATTGGCTGCCGATGCAACACTGCTCTGCCTTGATGAAATGCAGATCGTAGACATTGCCGATGCCATGATCATTGGCCGCCTCTATGAGGCCATGCAACAACGTGGCGTGGTATTGGTGACGACTTCAAATCTACCCCCCGATGGTCTCTACAAGGACGGACTCAACCGCGACCTCTTCCTGCCCTTCATCGCCAAGCTGAACGACAGCCTTGATGTCATCTCCCTTGATTCAATGAAAGACTATCGTCTGGGCCGCATCCGCGCAGACAACACATATCTGTACCCAGCCTCAGCCGACAACCGCGTGATTTTCAATGCCCACTGGCAAACCCTGACGGAGGGTGCCACGGGCCGCATTGACGTGCTGGAGGTTTTGGGCCGCAAACTCACCGTTCCGAAAGTCGCCCGCAACTGCGCGTCCTTCACATTCTTTGAACTCTGCGGTGAGCCGCTGGGGCCTGCTGATTATCTCGCTATTTCATCGGCCTACCGCACAGTGTTCATCTCTGGCGTGCCGAAACTGAAGGCGCATCAGCGCAATGAAACCAAGCGCTTTATCCTGATGATCGACAGTTTCTATGACGCCCGCACGCGGCTGATCATTCTCGCCGATGGCCCGCTCGACAGCATTTTCCCGAAAAACCAGCACAGCTTTGAAAGTGGTCGCACAATCTCGCGCCTCAGGGAAATGCAATCCGCCTCCTGGTGGGGCAAGACCATTGTTGACACTTGAAGACGTCATGCAACAGGTCTAGACAACGGTCGATTTCGCAATGCAACATGCCGCGAAAAGCGGCTGCACGGAGAGTTTGAATGGCGCGCAAGAAAATCGCTTTGATTGGTGGTGGCATGATCGGGGGCACACTCGCCCACCTCGCGGCACTCAAGGAACTGGGCGACATCATGATTTTTGATATTGCCGAAGGCCTGCCCCAAGGCAAGGCTTTGGA
>JANMEM010000551.1:0-2676 GCA_031376985.1 Hyphomicrobiales bacterium | reverse complement strand
GCTGCCCGCGGCGGCACCTCAAACCAGGGCAAGCCATCAAGCGTGGTCACGCCCCAACGCGCCATCTCCAGCACGAGGCCAGACAAATCCGCCGAGCGCATTTCAGGCTCATCATGGGCAGCGAGTGCCCGTGTTTCGGCTTCTGGCCACAGGCGGTAACAGCGCCCCGGACCCAGGCGACATGCACGGCCTTTGCGCTGTTCAGCTGAAGCCTGCGACACCCGCACGGTTTCAAGCGATGTCATGCCCGCTGCCGGATTGAAGCGCGGAACGCGTTTCAGCCCTGTATCAATGACAGCCTCGATACCTTCAATTGTCAGAGATGTTTCAGCAATGGTTGTAGCCAGCACAATTTTTCTTCGGCCTTCCGGTGACGCGCGAATGGCCTCATCCTGCGCCTGCAATGGCATCGCGCCGTAGAGCGGGCGAACGTCAATGTTGGACGCGAGGTTGGCCCTTGCAAGCTGTTCTTCGACCCGGCGAATTTCACCTTCTCCCGGCAGAAATACCAGCAAACTGCCCGAGACATCGCGCAAAGCTCTCAGCACTGCTTTCACCGTGTCATCGGCCAGTGTAAATCGCGAAGTCTTGTCGAGATGCACCACATTAACAGGATACATTCGCCCCTTGGCCGAAATCACCGGACCTGACTTCAGGTGCACCGACAACCTTTCGGAATCAAGTGTCGCTGACATCACCATGATCTTGAGGTCGTCACGAAGCCCACGCTGCACATCAAGCGACAATGCCAAGCCCAAATCCCCGTCCAGCGAGCGCTCATGAAATTCGTCGAAAATCAGAAGCCCGGTGTCAGACAATTCCGGATCACTTTGCAGTCGTCGCGTGAGAATACCCTCGGTGACAACTTCAATCCGTGTACGGATAGATACCTTGCGTTCCAGCCGCACCGTATAACCCACGGTTTCCCCCACAGCCTCACCCAGCGTGTCGGCCATGCGCTTGGCCGCAGACCGCGCCGCCAGACGGCGTGGCTCAAGCATGACGATGCGCTTGCCCTTGAGCCATTGCTCATTGAGCAATGCCAGAGGCACTCTGGTCGTTTTACCTGCACCGGGCTCGGCAACAAGCACAGCGCAGGGTTTGGAACCGAGTGCAGCCTTCAGTTCCGGTATGACACGATCAACGGGAAAATCGGTGTCACTCACACCTCATTGGCCCATGGCGGATTGGCACCCGGACGCGACACGGTGACGGCGGCACATTTCATGGCGAACTCGGCCGCATGCATAAGCTGTGTGGCTTCAATCGAGGCCATGGCTTTCTTGGTCAGCAAGGCGTTACGGTGAAGGTAGCTTAGGAAGCCTGCCGTAAATGTATCACCAGCTCCCACTGTGTCGGCCACCTTCACCTTCGGTGCTTCCAACGACAAGGAATGCAATTTGGTGAACACTTCAACACCTTCACCGCCACGTGTAATCGCTACGATCTTGGCACCCGACTTTAGCCAAGCCTTCGCAGTTTTCGCAAACTCCTGTTTGCCCGTCATATAGGCCACGTCCTCATCAGAAATTTTAACAAGGTCGGCCTTGGCGATCAGCCGCTTCAAACGCGCCATATGTTTCTTTTTGTCTTTGATCACGGTTGGCCGGATATTCGGGTCCAGTGAAATCACATGGCTTTTCGACGCCTTTTTCAGCAGTGTTTCATAGGTGCCGCCTGAAGGTTCCGGAATCAGGGAGATGGAGCCAAAATGCAGGGCTGAAACCGCTTTTGGCACCTTCGGAATATCCCGCTTTTCCAACATGCGCCCGGCGGAGCCTTCATCGATGAACGAGTATCGCGCATGGCCGTCGGTCAGTTTCACCAAGGCCAACGTGGTGTGCAGGTCTTTGCGGCGAATGAACTTAGCCGATACTCCGGCATCCATCAAACCTTGCAGCAAACTGTCACCAAAGAAATCAGTCGAGATGCCGGCGAAAAATCCTGTGGGAGTTCCCAGGCGGCCCATGGCGATGGCGGTGTTGAAAACCGACCCGCCGATAAAGGGCTGATACACATCAGCCCCGTCCGCACCCTTGCGCGGCAGCATGTCGATCAGTGCTTCACCACAACATAAAATCATTTCGTTACTCCCACGGATTCGTCATAAACCTTAGTCATGCGCGTTGCGAATGGCAATAAATCAACTGATCAGTTTTATTGCCATCGTCACAGAGCCCGTGTAGAGGGGCCTTGATGTTCCACTTGAGGTGCGCACCTCAAAAGTCTAGTGCAAGAGCAACAGGACCAGATTCAAACCATGACCACACGCATCATCCCCGTCGAAGACTTTGATATTGTCATATTCGGTGCCACCGGAGATTTGGCGCAACGCAAGCTGTTGCCCGCCCTCTTCCACCGGGATGAACAAGGCCAGTTGCCAGACGGTGCCTGCATCATCGGTACATCGCGGAAGCCTATGTCACGACAGGAATTCCGCGATTTTGCGGCCAAGGCTATTGATGCCGACGTCAAGGCCTTGAACAGTGCACCGGAGGTGGTGGAGCGTTTTCTCAATCGTCTCAACTATTACGCCGCCGAGGCCTCCAAGGACGATGGCTGGATTGCCCTGGAACAGGAATTGACAGACCGTAAGGACGTCATTCGTGTTTTCTACCTGGCCGTTGGCCCCGATCTTTTTGGTTCCATTTGCGAACGTCTGGGCAGCCACAATCT
>JANMEM010000525.1:0-2724 GCA_031376985.1 Hyphomicrobiales bacterium | reverse complement strand
GCCATGCGACCACCGATCAAAATCAGTGGTGGATTCAACATGGTGCCGATCATGGCAAGGCCGCGGCCACCATACTCGCCAACGTCGGCAATCATGCGGAGTGCACCAGCATCGCCTGACTCGGCCAGAGCGATTGCGCCTTCCATTATTATATTTTTCTTGTGAACGCGTGAGAGTTGTTCGAGCGGCTTTACAAAACTTGCGTAGGTTTCAAGGCAGCCACGGTTACCGCAGCGGCAAAGTTCGCCTTCTGGATTGATGCTGACGTGGCCAAACTCACCTGCACCACCGGCAATGCCGCTGACAATTCCGCCGTTGCTGACAATGGCACCACCCACACCAACATCCATTTTGAAGACGACGAAATTGTTATGCCCGCGCGCTGCACCCCATTTCATTTCGGCAAGGGCCGCACAGTTGCTTTCATTATCGACCAAAACCGGACGATTGAAAATTGCGGCAAACAAATCCCTTATGTTGACTCCCGCCCATTTCGGCAAAATGCCGCCACGCTGCAAAACACCATCAGGCCGAACAGGGCCAGACACCGACACACCGACGCCCAAGAGATTGGAAACGGCGAGGCCATTGGACTTGTAGAAATTGTCGAAAGCTTTTTTTACGGGTGCGATTGTGTCGTGCGGAGCGTAATCGAGTCCGAGCACCACCTTTTGTTCGGCAATGAAGGAATGCGAAATATCAGCCACCACAATCTGGATATCGTCATAGCCCAGATGAATGCCTACACAGGTTCCGGCTTCGGGGTTCAACGTCAGCAAAGTGCCGGGACGACCGACAGAAACTTTATCCACAGTGACTTGCTCAATCTCAACCACCACGCGACTGTCGCGCAATTCAGCCACGGCTGTGGAGATTGTGGAGCGTGCGAGGCCCGTAAGACGGGCGATTTGCGCCGCTGACATGCCGCCATGTTGGCTCAGCGCCTGAATGATCTGGCTGGCCGGTGTGCCCGAAACCATGCTTGACATGAGCTGCCGGAGGCGACTTTGTGCCATTTTTGAATCCTGCCGTTGACAAGCCTATTTGTTCACCATAGAACAAATAGGCGAAAACAAGAAGAGCGGTCAAATCCGCCACTTGCGAAACTGGAATTGCTTTAATCCTTGGGAGGAGTCCATGAAAATGTTGAAAACCGTATTGGCGGCTGCCGTCGCCACAACCATGATGACCGGGCTTGCTTTTGCCCAGCCTAAAACGCTGATGTTGCATCAGTGGTCAACGGGCAGTGACGCTGCGTCCATTGCAAAGCTCGGTGAAATGTTCACGGCCAAGGGTGGCATGTGGGAACAGAACGCCATTGCAGGTCACACTGCAAATACACTGGCCAAACTTCGCGCTGACGTATTGTCCGGAAATGCTCCGGCGGCTGTGCAGTTGAAAGGACCGGAAATTGCCGAATGGACAGAAACCGGCAAAACCGCAAATCTTGATGAATTGGCCAAGGCCGAAAACTGGGAGGGCGTTGTAGCCCCTGAACTGTTTCCCGTGATGAAGCCAAAGGGCTCATGGGTTGCAGCACCGATGAACATTCATCGCATCAACTGGATTTGGGGTTCATCCAAAGCCATGGCCGCTGCTGGCGTGGCTGAACTGCCAAAGACCTGGGCTGATTTCAATGCCGCTTGCGACAAAGCGATTGCGGCCGGCAAAATCTGCCTGTCACATCTTTCAGCTGACTGGACTGATGCCACAACATTTGAAGTTGTTGTTTATGGTCAAGACCCGGACCTCTTCCGCAAGGCCTTTGTTGAAGGCGACGTTGCAGCACTGCGGTCTGACGGCATGGTGAAGGCATTTGAACAAATGCGCCTGATGGTGACGAAATATATGGACCCTGCCATTGCGGGCCGTGACTATGATACAGCCTCCAATATGTTTGCCAAAGGTGATGCGTTGTTCTTCATCATGGGTGACTGGGAAATTGGTACATTGACTGCCGCTGGTTACAAATATGGCAAGGACGCGGATTATGTTTGCGGCCAAGCGCCGATGGATTCAGGCAAACCTGGCTTCATTCTGAATTCAGACTCAGTGGTGTTCTTCCAACAGTCTGACCCGGACTATATTGAAGGCCAAAAGCTTTTGGCCAGCACAATTTTGTCCAAAGAATTCCAGACTGTGTTCAACCAGTCCAAGGGCTCAATCCCGGCGCGACTTGATGTGGATTTGTCCTCGGGCTTCAACCCTTGCCAACAAATTTCGCAGAAAGACCTCGCTGCTTCCATCAAGGAGGGCACACTGGTTCGTTCGATGGCCCATAACATGACGGTGCTGCAGAAATATCGCGGTGCCATGATGGAAAGCATTACGGAATTTGTGAACTCTGACCAGTCCCCCAAGGACGCTGCAAATGCCATGGCAGACGCCGTGGAAGCGCAGAAATAACCTGGACGAAACTCCTCCCTGAAACGAAAGGCGGGCCAAAGTCTGGCCCGCCGCTTTATCCACACAGGACGGGACATGGCCAACACACAACGATCGCTTGATCAAGTCACCCCAGGCGGATGGCTCCGGGAACGCCTGCCGATCATTCTGTTGGCGCCGTCACTGCTTGCGAGCTTTCTCTATATTTTTGTTTTCACAGCCTGGACATTTTATCTCTCGCTTTCAGACTCGTCACAACTCCCGAGCTACGGATTTGTCGGGTTCGAGAATTATGTTTCGCTGTGGTCAAACCGACGCTGGAACATTGCCTATTCGAAT
>JANMEM010000522.1:0-2093 GCA_031376985.1 Hyphomicrobiales bacterium | reverse complement strand
CTTCGAATCCGGCGCAATCTTGCAATATCTCGCCGAGAAAACAGGCAAATTCCTGTCCACCGACATTCGCAAGAAGACCGAAACCATGCAGTGGCTGTTCTGGCAAATGGGCGGTCTTGGCCCCATGGCCGGGCAAAATGGTCACTTCAACGTCTATGCGCCAGAAAAAGTGCCCTATGCCATGGAGCGCTATACCAAGGAAACCTCGCGCCTCTACGGCGTGCTGAATAAGCGTCTGGCTGACCGTGAATTTATGGCAGGCGACTATTCCATCGCCGACATGGCGTCCTATCCCTGGATTGTGCCACACGAGGTCCACAAGCAAAACCTCGCCGATTTCCCCCATCTGCTCCGCTGGTTCGAAGCCATCAAGGCGCGCTCTGCCGTGGTAAAAGCCTATGAGCAAGCTCTGCCCTATGGCCAAAAGCCAATGACCGATGAGCAGCGAAAGGTACTGTTCGGGCAGGATGCAAAAACCGTGAAGGCTTGACGACAGGTGCCCTTTTGCGCAAAGAGGGCACCATGACCATTCGCCGCCAGCACGCTGTTAACATTTGCAGCATTATTATTTGCATCTAGCATTCAAACCGCTGGCACGGCGCCCTTTACCCAAAACGTAAAAGCGATCCCGGAGCCGGCCTCCGGGATAAGACTATGACGTTGCGCATCTACAATACACTGACCCGCACCAAGGAAGAGTTCAAACCCTTGGATCCGAAAAACGTGCGCATGTACGTCTGCGGCCCAACGGTTTATGATTTCGCACATATCGGCAATGCCCGGCCTGTGATTGTGTTTGACGTGATGTACCGTCTGTTGCGCCACCTCTATGGCGAAAACCACGTTACCTATGTCCGCAATCTCACTGATGTGGATGACAAGATCAACGCAAGAGCTCTGCGTGACTTTCCCGACCTGCCGCTGAATGATGCCATCCGCCGTGTCACCGAGAAGACCGCAAACCAGTTTCAATCCGATGCCAAAGCGCTGGGCTGCCTTGTGCCAACACAAGAACCCCGCGCCACGGAGCATATCCAGGGCATGATGGATATGATCAGTATACTGATCAAAAAAAGTCACGCCTATGTCGCCGCAGGTGAAGTGCTCTTCGCCGTCGACGCCATGGCTGACTATGGCAAGCTCTCTGGTCGTAAACTGGAAGATCAACAAGCCGGTGCCCGCGTGGCTGTGGAAGCCCATAAGAAAAACCCGGCGGACTTTGTGTTGTGGAAATTGTCGAGCGCAGAAGAACCCGGCTGGGACTCCCCTTGGGGCCGAGGCCGCCCCGGCTGGCACATCGAATGCAGCGCCATGAGTGAAAAATATCTGGGAGAAACCTTCGACATTCACGGCGGCGGCCTCGATCTGATCTTCCCCCACCACGAAAACGAAATCGCCCAGTCCCGCTGCGCCCATGGCACCAGCGTGATGGCGAACTACTGGATGCACAACGGCTTCTTGCAAGTCGAAGGCAAGAAGATGTCGAAGAGTGACGGAAATTTTGTAACGATAAGCAATGTACTTCAAACTTCGAATGGCGAGACAGCGCGTTTTGCCATGTTGATGACTCACTACACCCAACCCATCGATTGGACTGAAAGCAAACTCATCGAAGCCGGGGTAAGCATACAAAAGTTTCAACAGTGGTACGTCCCGCATGATCACACATATGTCGATCTCGCGTTTTTGGAAGCTTTGAAAGATGATCTGAATACGCCACAAGCATTTCGCGAACTTCATCGCCTTGCTGATAACCTCGCAAAAAGTCGAGCTAAAGAAAATCCTGAGGATCATAAAGCGGCGCTATCGGCGTTTTCCCGCGCTCTTGATTTACTTGGATTAGCACCTCAACAGATAGACTTTAGCGACACTAAAAAAAATGTCGTAGTTAGACTCGTCGAAGACCGCCTCGTCGCCCGTCATACCAAAAACTGGGCCGAGTCCGACCGCATCCGCGATGAACTCGCAGCCATGGGCATCGCCATCAAGGACAACAAGGACGGCACCACGACGTGGGAGGTAAAGCGATGATCAGCACCCAACCGTCATTCCAGAAAATGGCGCAGCGTAGCGCAGCCATTTATCTGGAACCC
>JANMEM010000517.1:0-1573 GCA_031376985.1 Hyphomicrobiales bacterium | reverse complement strand
GATGGCGGACGAACTTGTGATTCATCCCTTGAACTAACCGCTGTTGATACCGCGTCGCATGCATCTGGCTACACCCATGTTTTGAATGGGCGTTTCAAAGGGGGCTGGACCACGCGGCACTATGGCAAGCCGTCGCAACATGTCCACGCCATTCAACTGGAGTTGGCACAGTCAACGTATCTTGCCAGCGAGACCCCTCCTTTTTCATATGATGATGTGAAAGCCGATAAGCTTCGCGTTCACCTCAAGACCATGTTGCATAAGATCGTTCACTCAATGTCAGGACAAGCCCGATGACCCATAATCCGCGCCACAATATCCGTGATGTCCGTTCGCCCCGCGGCAACACATTGACTGCCAAAAGCTGGATGACGGAAGCACCCATGCGTATGCTGATGAACAACCTTGATCCAGAGGTTGCCGAGAATCCGCATGAACTGGTTGTTTATGGCGGCATTGGCCGGGCGGCGCGGACCTGGGCGGATTTTGACAAGATTGTCAGTACGCTGAAAGAGTTGAACGAGAATGAGACTTTGTTGGTGCAGTCCGGCAAGCCCGTTGGCGTATTTCGTACCCACAAGGATGCACCTCGCGTGCTGATTGCCAATTCCAATCTGGTGCCGCATTGGGCAACGTGGGATCACTTCAACGAACTCGATAAAAAGGGTTTGGCCATGTATGGCCAGATGACTGCCGGCTCGTGGATTTACATTGGCACTCAAGGCATTGTGCAGGGAACTTACGAAACCTTTGTTGAAGCAGGACGCCAACATTATAATGGTGATCTTATTGGTAAATGGATTTTAACAGGGGGCCTGGGTGGCATGGGCGGTGCGCAACCGCTTGCTGCTGTGATGGCAGGTGCCTGTTGCCTGACCGTTGAATGCGACGAAACCCGCATCGATTTCAGGCAACGCACACGTTACGTCGACCACAAAGCCACAACGCTGGATGAAGCTTTGGCGATGATTGATAAATGGACCAAAGCCGGAGAAGCGAAGTCTGTTGGTCTTCTTGGCAATGCTGCTGATGTTTTTCCGGAATTGGTCCGGCGTGGCGTGCGGCCAGACATTGTGACGGACCAAACCTCGGCCCATGATCCCTTGAACGGATATTTGCCGAAGGGCTGGACACTGGCTGAATGGCGGGCCAAGCGCGAGAGTGACCCGAAGGCGGTTGAGAGAGCTGCGCGTGCTTCCATGAAAGAGCATGTGGCTGCGATGGTGGACTTCTGGAATGCAGGTATTCCTACACTCGACTATGGTAATAACATCCGGCAGGTGGCGAAAGATGAAGGCTTGGAGAATGCCTTTGCGTTCCCGGGTTTTGTGCCAGCCTATATCCGCCCGCTGTTTTGTCGTGGCGTTGGCCCGTTCCGCTGGGCGGCCCTGTCAGGTGATCCTGAGGATATTTACAAGACTGACGCGAAGGTCAGGGAACTGACGCCGGGCAACACGCATTTGCACAAATGGCTGGACATGGCGCGGGAACGCATTGCCTTTCAGGGATTGCCTGCGCGGATTTGTTGGGTGGGGCTGGGTGATCGGCACAGGCTCGGCCTCGCCTTCAATGA
>JANMEM010000278.1:0-2104 GCA_031376985.1 Hyphomicrobiales bacterium | reverse complement strand
TTCGAGGCCCGCAAGTGGGCGGGCACCTCAGCATGAGAGATTTAACCTCACCCTGATGAGCGAGCCCTTGCGAGCCTCGAAAGGCCTTTGTCAGATATCTGCCGCGGCCAGTTTCTTGCGCGCTTCGTCGGCCTCGCGTTGGCGGTTCCACATTTGGGCGTAGAGGCCTTTTTTGCGTAGCAGTGCCGTGTGGGTTCCGCGCTCGGCGATCAAACCTTTGTCGAGCACGATAATCTCTTCTGCGTCGACAACCGTTGATAATCGATGGGCGATGACAAGCGTCGTGCGGTTCTTTGAAACAGTTTTGAGCGCTGTCTGAATTTCCTGTTCAGTGAAGCTATCGAGCGCAGAGGTCGCTTCATCGAGCAATAATATAGGTGGCCCTTTGAGAATGGTTCGCGCTATGGAAACGCGCTGCTTTTCACCGCCGGAAAGTTTCAAGCCGCGTTCACCCACCATTGAGTCATATTTCTTCGGCAAGGTCATGACGAAGTCATGCACCTGTGCCAACTTCGCTGCGGACTCTACTTCAGCATCACTGGCGTCCGGACGGCCATAACGAATGTTGTAGCGGATGGTATCGTTGAACAGTACGGTATCCTGCGGCACCATGCCGATGGCTTTGCGCAAGGACTTCTGCGCGACTTCGGAAATGTCCTGTCCGTCGATGGTGATGCGTCCGCCTGAAATATCATAAAAGCGATAGAGCAATCTTGAGATGGTGGACTTTCCCGCGCCCGATGGACCAACGATGGCTACAGTATGGCCAGCAGGCACGTCAAACGAGATGCCTTTCAGTATCGGCCGCTCTGCATCATAGGCAAAGGTCACGCCGTCAAAGGATATGGACCCTTTGCCCGGTACAAAGTCTGGCGCGCCCGGTTTGTCTTTTATGTCGGTGTCCTGCCGCAACACGTCAAACATGCCTTGCACGTCGAGCAAGCCCTGTTTGATTTCGCGATAGGACGAGCCAATGAAATTCAGTGGCATATAGAGCTGGATCATCAAGGCGTTGACCATGACGAAATCGCCTAGTGTTGCCGTCTTGGCCTGCACTGCAAGGGCGGACATGACCATGACAATGGTAAGGCCAATCGAAAAAATGACTGTTTGTCCAGCGTTCAAAACCGCAAGTGACGTCCAGGTTTTGATTGCAGCCTTCTCATACTTCGCCATGGACTGATCATAGCGCCGCGTTTCATGTTCTTCGTTGCCGAAGTATTTCACGGTCTCGAAATTCAAAAGACTGTCGATGGCCTTGGTGCCTGCGTCCTGATCGGCGTCATTCATGGCCTTGCGGATGCTGATACGCCATTCAGTCGAGATATAAGTGAACCAGATATAGGCAATGACTGTGATTGCAATCGTCAGCGCATAGATCCAGCCGAAGGAATAAGCCAACAAGCCACAGACGAAGATGATTTCCAGCGCGGTGGGGAACGTGTTGAACAACGCGAAACGCAACACGGAGTCTGTGCCGTTGATACCACGCGATATGATGCGGGACAGGCCACCGGTACGGCGGGTGAGATGATATTTCAGCGAGAGGTCATGCAAGTGACGGAAGGTGCGCGAAGACATCTCGCGCACGGCACGTTGGCCTACTTTGGAAAAGATGGCGTCGCGCATTTGTGCGAAGACCACCATCATGATGCGGCCAACACCGTAAGCAAGCACCATGAACACAGCAGCTGCGACTCCCGCAATGGCAGGGTTTCCCGTCGTCGTCAGCGCATCGGTCGCCCACTTATAAGTATAAGGCGTAAAGACAGTGATGACTTTGGAGAGCACCAGAAACAGCATGGCGATGACCACACGAAGTTTCAGGTCCATGCGACCTTCAGGCCACAAATAAGGCAGCAGCCCTTGCATGGTTTCCCATTGGCCCGCTTCCCGTGGCTGAGGAGTATCAGCGATTGCCGTCAATGAGCGCAATTCAGTTTTGCTTTGGTGCGGTAAGAATCTGGCCCGGGAAAATTTTGTTGGGATTCCGCAACTGGTCACGATTGGCTTCATAGATAATCGTGAACATGCGGCCCTTGCCGTAAACCTGGCGGGACAGTTTCCACAAATTGTTTCCGGGTTGAATCACCAGTTTTTTCGG
>JANMEM010000502.1:0-15735 GCA_031376985.1 Hyphomicrobiales bacterium | reverse complement strand
ACGCGGCCATGAAAACCCTGCGCACCAAATTCAAGCTTTTACAGAATGACCTCAATGGCCATGCCATCCTGGAACTGGCCGTGGTCTTGCCCGTTGTGTTGACCATTGGCCTTGGTGCCATTGAATTCGGCAACATGATCTACAGGAAGCACCTCATCATCAACGGCGTCCGTGACGCCGCGCGCTATGCATCTGGTCTGGCATATGACGCCGCCAATACCACGCAGACCACAAACGTATCCACAGCTACAAAAAACATCGCAACCACGGGAGCAATATCAGGCGGCACCAACCGTATTTCATGGTGGACACCATCAAGCGTCACCGTTGCCTACACCAGCATTGCCAATGGCAACACCAGTTGCGGTTCAACCCGCTGCTATCGTCCCATTGGGGATATTGCAACAGTTACCGTCAGCACCAGCGTTGCGTATCAGCCCTTGGGCTTTCTCGGCTTTCTCGGCCTCAATGCTGTGACCTTGAACGCCTCGCATCAGGAAAGGGTCATCGGTGTCCGCTAGATTCAAACAGTTCCTGGCCGACGAAAATGCCGCAACCATTATCGAGGCAACGTTCACAATGCTGACATTCATGGTCATTCTGTTTGGCGCCATTGAATTCAGTTTTCTGTACTATCAGTGGAATGCTGCGGCCAAGGCTGTGCAGTTTGGCGCTCGCATGGCTGCTGTATCTGCTCCAATTCCACAGGCTTTTACAGCTATGTCCGGTGTGGGAGGAACGGTCTATGCGGGTGATGCCATGCCACCGTTCAACATTTTGTGCCAAAGCACTGCTGTTGATGGCTCGTCTGCAAGTTGCTCTGGCTCAATTACAACTGCCACGCCAACTGCCTTGCAGGCCCTGGTCTTTGGTCGCACCACCGCAGGTGTGGCCCGTAACGCATGTGATTATACATTGCGCGTTACAGCAGCAGAAAAACGCACACTTGGCATGTGCAACTTCATGTTCGGCACCCGCCTGCAAGCCAACAATGTCGAGGTTCGTTATCAATATACCGGCCTCGGTTATGCCGGTCGTCCCGGAGGTCCGGTTCCTACCATCACAGTGAGTTTGCGTAACATGCAATACGACTTCATCTTTCTCAATGGCCTCATGGGTCTGGCACCGGTGAGCATGCCAAGCTTTGCAACCACTGTGACAGGCGAAGACCTGAATGTGACGGGTTCATGAGCATGTTCCAGTATTTCAAAAAAACTTCAAAAAAGGGCGAGCGCAGTCTGGTCATCGGCCTGATTTCATCAAAGCCCGATACAAAATCACATATGAAGTCGCTGGTGGCGGGCGAAGGCGAAATTGCCGTCAAGAATGTTACCGCTTCGGCAATTTTAAAAACTGCCGGCCACAGTGAAGTCAATGTAATTGTCTATGATCTGGACATAACATCGGACAGGTCACTCGATGAATTTGAGCAATTCATCCATGCCCGTCCCGCAACCTTGCCCGTTATCGTACTTGCGGATTCAGCTGACGAAGAATTTGTACGCTGGTTGTTGCAATTGCGGGTGTCTGATTGGGTGCGTCCACCGGTGTCGTCTGGTGAATTGATTGCTGCCTGTGGGCGTGCTCTGAGTTCAAATATTCAAAAACCCTCCGATGTGAAGTGCCTTGCATTCATTGGTGCAAAGGGCGGCGTGGGCACCACCACCGTTGCGCTCCATGCAGCCCTGGCACTGTCCCGGCAGAAAAAGAACGCCAAGCCTCCCTGTGTCGTTGATCTCGATTTTGCTTCCAGCTCCTGTGCCGACTATCTGGACCTTGAACCGGGTTGGCAGATTGATGAACTGATCGCCGATCCGACGCGGCTCGACTCGCACATGTTCAAAGCCATGATTGCGAGGCACCGAACTGGCATTTCCGTGCTGTCGGCACGGCGCAAATTTGGTGATGCCACACATATTCCCGAAGAACTGATCACCAGGCCCATGGACCTCGCAGCACAGCAATTCGGTGTAATGGTCATCGATTTCCCGCGGTCAGCGGAAAAGTGGCTGGACAACGTGGTGGCTGGCGCAACGGACCTGTTTGTCGTGACTGAGTTTACGGTGCCGGGTTTGAAACTCGCCCGCAAACTTGTGAACCAGATCGTCGAAACCTACGGTGCCGAAACGAAGCCGCGGGTTATCGTCAACAAATATGCCCGATCTTTTTTCGGATCAAACCTCTCGTCCACCGAAGCCAAGGAACTGCTGGGGCCTTATCTTGCCGGATTTATAAATGCTGACGACAAACTTGTCAGCGAAGCCATCAACCGCGGGGTACTCACGACCGATATTAAGCCTTCCAACAAGATTTTCTCGTCAATCAGTAAAATTGTGGGAGAATTGTCATGAAATTGCTATTGCCGGAGCAAGATAAATGACGATGCTTGGACGTTTCTCAAGCCGCAGGGCCGTCGCGCCCGTGCCAATTGCTGCACCTGTCGGAAATGCGCCCGCTGCGGAACTGGTACGAGTCATGTCAGCAGCAGCTGTGACCGTTGAAGCGAGCGCACTTACGAACCAGGAACGCATGCTGGATGCCAAGCTGCGCATCCACCGTCGGCTCATCGACGAAATCAACCTATCAGCAATCGACAAGATCCCCGAAAAGGAATTGTATTCACAGGTTCACAGTCTTGTTGCGCAATATGTGACCACCGAGAAAATCATGCTGAACGCTGCGGAGCTTGATCGTTTCGTGGACGATATTCTTCATGAAATGACCGGACTAGGCCCGATCGAGCCATTGCTCAGCGATGAATCCGTAAATGACATCCTGATCAACACACACAAGCAGATCTATATCGAACGGCGTGGGCAACTTGTCTTGTCAGATGCCCGGTTCAAGGATGAGGCACATCTCATCCGCATCATCAACAAGATCGTTTCAACAGTGGGACGCCGCGTCGATGAAAGCCAGCCCATGTGTGATGCGCGCCTTCCAGATGGCTCGCGTGTGAATGTCGCAATCAGGCCCGTTGCCGTAGATGGACCGCTGGTTTCAATCCGTAAATTTTCGAAGCGACCTTTGTCGATGGAGAAACTCGTCGCATCAAACAGCATCGCCAAGGAAATGGCCGCCGTCCTCACTGCTGCTGTGTCAGGACGCATAACCATTCTGGTGTCCGGTGGCACGGGTTCTGGCAAAACCACCATGCTGAATGCGCTTTCCTCATATATCTCCCACGATGAGCGGTTGATCACCATCGAAGATGCCGCAGAATTGCAATTGCAGCAGCCACACGTTGGTCGCATGGAAACCCGCCCGCCCAATCTCGAAGGAAAAGGTGAGATCAGGCAGCGCGAACTCGTCAAGAATGCCTTACGTATGCGCCCTGACCGCATCGTTGTTGGCGAGTGTCGCGGCGAGGAAGCCTTTGACATGTTGCAGGCCATGAATACAGGTCATGAAGGTTCAATGACCACCATTCATGCCAATACGCCCCGCGATTCAATTTCGCGCATGGAGCAGATGGTGGGCATGGCCGGGTTTCCCATGACAATCCTGTCAGTGCGCTCACAAATTGCCTCGGCCATCAAACTGGTTGTGCAGTTGTCGCGTCTCAGTGATGGCAAGCGGCGGGTCGTCAGTATGGCAGAAATCACCGGCATTGAAGGCGACATCATTCAAATGCAGGAATTGTTCAAATACGTGCGGGTCAAAACGTCTGAAGATGGCAGCATTACGGGCTACTACCAGTCCACAGGCGTTCGGCCGAAATTCCTGACAGATCTCGCAGCCCAAGGCATCACCGTCCCGACGTCATACTTCGATCCAACGAAGCAACTCTGAAGATGGACAGCACAGCTTTCACAAAAATAGCATTTTACGTCTTGTTTGCGGCAGGCGTAATTTTTCTTGTGGAAGCGTTCTACCTCGCCGTGGCCACACCCATCATGCGCAAGCGCGCAGTTAACAGACGACTGAAAACCCTTGGCGAAACCGGTTCAGGAGAGGCATCACTGATCCAGCTGAAACTCGAACGGGGAATTACCGGATCGAAATCAGATATTTCAGGTTATCTGACCAAACTGCTTATCCAATCCGGGCTCCGTATCACAACAAACCGGTTTGTCCTTGCCATTGCAACTATGTTAGCCGTGGTTCTTGTTACTCTCAAATTTTTGACAACTTTGCCGGTTTACTACATCGTCATAATTTCGGTTGTTTTGTGCCTCTTGCTGCCATTGCAGATCGTGAAGTTCATCCGTTCGCGACGCATCGCCAAATTCACGTTGCAATTGCCAGACGCATTGGATGTTATTGTTCGCAGTTTGCGCAGCGGTCATCCGGTATCTGTTGCACTGTCGTTGGTCGGCAAGGAAATGAGTGATCCTGTCGGGACGGAATTTGGCATTACAATTGACGAAATGACCTATGGCCTCGATATGCCGCGAGCGCTGCGCAACCTCAGTGACAGAGTAGGACTTGCTGATCTGGCATTGCTTGTGACAGCAGTTTCGTTACAGACAACATCCGGTGGCAATCTAGCTGAAGTCCTTGGAAACCTTTCGAGGTTGCTTCGGGAACGTTTCCAGCTACATCGTAAAGTGCGATCGCTTTCCGCTGAAGGGCGCTTTTCGGCTTATGGACTGACAATATTCCCGTTTTTGATTGTTGCTTCCATATATTTCCAGAACAAAAGTTTTTATATGGATGTCTGGGATGATCCATTTTTCCTGCCGGGAATGGCAGCGCTCATCGTGTGGTCCATCATCGGAGATTTGATCATGTTCAAAATGATCAATTTCAAGTACTGAGGTTCGCCATGCAAAGCCTTCAGTCGCTCCTTTTGCAACATGGAAATCTGATTTTTCTCGGCATTGTTTTTATCAGTGCAATTTTGTTTTCCCTTGCGCTCGTCAACATGACGGCTTCATGGTTTGCCGTTCGTCGCCGTGCTACATCAATGGCCGCGGGTGAACTCGAGATTGTGGACGGCAACGCCATCGGTCTGCTTGATGGTCATGAGCAAACGGGTCTGATGGACCTCATTCTTCCCAAAAATGAAAAAGAGAAGTCAGCACTGCGGCAGTTCATGAATCTGGCAGGATATTACGGGACAAGTTCCACAGTTATTTACCAGGCCACCCGAATGCTTTGCGCAATCGTCTTTGGAATGGTTACGCCATTTGTATATTCATCACTTTATCCAAAACACGAGTTTTATATTGTAACTCTGGTTAGTCTGGTGATGACTTATTTTGGCTATATGTTGCCGCGTACGTTTGTCAGCCTACAGCGTGATAAATTATTGGCGGAGCACCGCATAGGTTTTCCCGATTTTCTGGACTTGTTGGTGATCTGCGTTGAAGCAGGTGTTGGAATGGACGCATCAATTGAGCGCATTGGCTTTGAACTTGAGCCTACTTACCCATCACTTGCCAAAAACCTCAAATTTATGTCGATGGAAATGCGCGCGGGCAGGGCCACGCGGGAGGCGCTGGACAATCTCGCCGTTAGATTAGGAATCGAAGAAGCCAAGTCATTTTCAACGTTGATCATGCAGTCAGAAGAGTTGGGATCAAGCCTAGTTCAGTCGCTGCGGGTGTACAGTGAAGAAATGCGGCAAAAGCGCATGTCACGTGCAGAAGAAAAGGCGCAGTCGTTACCTGTGAAGTTGGTAATCCCGTTGGGTCTGTTCATATTTCCGGTTATTCTGGGAGTGACGTTGTTTCCGATTGTGTTGAAAGTCTACAAAGCGCTGGGAATTTAAAGTGAGAGACATGATGATGAAGGCTGCAGTGTTTGGAAAAATGACGATGAAAATTTTCGCTGGGTGCATCCTCATGTCAATTCTAGCGGGGTGCCAACCTTCCACGGAAAACCGCTTATTGAAACCGTCCGGTATGACGATGGAAGACGTCAATTTTTATCCTTCAGATCCCTTTGTTCGCTTGGGCAAGGTTCATTATCGAAACGGCGATTACGGGCTTGCAGAAGAACAATACCGCAAGGCAGTAGAAGTAACGCCACGTGATGCAGAAGCGTGGTTGGGGCTTGCTGCCTCGTACGATCAGTTGAGACGCTTCGACCTCGCTGATCAAGCCTATGAACAGGTGTTCAAGTTGTCTTCAAACGACCCTGTGATGCTGAACAATGCGGGCTACTCACAACTCTTGCGAGGTAATATCGAGAATGCGCGCAAGTTGCTGCTGCGTGCCTACGAATTGGCTCCAGATAATATCATTATCGCCAACAACCTTAAACTCCTTGGCGAAAGCAAGACTGCTGTCAAACGGGTTGCGTTGTAGGAGTAAACATGAAAAGCACATCTATAAAAGTAATCGAGAGCATCAGGTTGACATCACTTGTTGCGGTGGCTTTTTTGTCTTCGGCAATCACTGTAGCCATGGTGGGAATCTTGCTGGCGGCATTTAATTTTGGCTTTATTGGAGGGGTCGATCCGGTCTTGACCTTCCTCAGTAGCTTTGGAGCAACTACACGTTTTAGTCAGCAGGCAAGTCTTGGCGGCAACTATACACAGATTGCGAAAGTAGATATTCAAGACTCGTTGGGCGGGAAATCAAGCTTGAGCGCCAGCGTGGTGTTCAAATCGCCAGTTCATGCCAGTCCAGAAACTCTAGCTGAAACCACAGCTGATCCAGCAGTTTCTGAACCAGAGCCGGAGTCAATTGATGTTGGGTTTGATCAGTCTACTTCTGGTTTTGAACAGTCAGCGAGTTTGCCCGAAGGTGTTCCAGCCATGTTACGGCGGAAAAACAACAGTATCGAAATTGGCAACTTCCACTCTGTGACCATGGATGGGGCGGCAGACGAGTGCTTGAATATTGGCTACAGCATGTTGTCAGCAGCGAAGGCGAACCAGGACTTGCTTGATGTCATGGTCACAAACAAACAGATTACGATTGCAAATATCTGCGCCTCAAATGGTAAGGTTGTTTTTTCTTGTCGAAACGGAAAAATTTCGATCAGCCCTAGACGTGCCCGCCCGGACGATTCATGTTCGCGTGCCTGATCAGCGCAATATAGTGAATTTAGAGTGTCCGTATTGATCAAAGATGTTTTTTGATCCAGTCCCGATTTACCCCATCGTCCCCGAAGAACTCACAAATATTTGATTTTATTGAGCAGATTTTATATTTTCCGCACCGATTGATTTGCGAGAAACGGGCGCTTTGTTCCTGATTTTCTTGCAAACGCGGAAAGGTGATTCCCTTGGCTTCCGAAGCGTGATTCGGCGCTGTCAGATGGTTCCGGCGGAGTGATTTGCAGATGTAGCCAAGAGAGATAAAAGCAACGGGCGAGCATGACTTGCTGCGGTTAAGGATCGATCAGATTCACAATATGCTGCAGCAACTGGTGAGGCTGGCAGGTACGGTAGACTGGAAGCATCTCGAAGCGGTATGCGGGGCTGCTTACAGCGATGATCCCAAAATCAAGGGCGACCAGCCGCCGCTGCCAACCCGTTTGACCGCGGGCTTGCAGATCTTGAAGTTCACCTTTGACCTGTCAGACGAGGAGCTGTGCGACAGGTGGGTGGAGAATCCGTATTTCCAGTTTTTCTGCGGCGAAGCTACACCAAGGTGAGTAAGCTGGCCCTGATCATGCAGCAGCGTTACGCCCTTGCGCAGCAGTTCAGGCGGTCGCGGAAATGCTTGCGCAGACACCAGAGTTATATGGGCCGCACCATCCGCGACATTGGCCGGTAGATTGCAGAAAGCCTGAGCTGCAGGAGATTTTCAAAAGCCCGCTGTTCCTCGCCACCCGCGTGATGACCCAGAAAAAGCGGCAGGACAAAAAGACGGAAGGGCGCAAGATCTATTCCCTGCATGCGCCGGAGGTCGAATGCATTCGCAAAGGCAAGGCCCAAATGCCTTGTGAGTTCGCCGCGAAGGTCACACTCGCCACCACACTGCACAGTTCGAAAGGTAGACAGTTCGCCATCCATGCCACGGCCCTTCCCGGCAACCCTTGCGACAGTCACACTCTCAAGAACGTCATCCCCGGCATGGAAGAATTGATTGGCAATGAGGTCAAAAAGATACTGGCCGATGCCGGATACAAAGGTCACAACGCCCCCGATACCCACAGGTTCCGCGTCTATACACAAGGCAAGAAACGTGACGTATCTCTCGCCATCAAAAAACTGATGAAGCGCCGCGCCGCCATCGAACCCGTCATCGGCCAAGTCAAAAACGAGCATGCATGGGCAGAAACTACATCGTCCATACAGGGCGATCGCATCAACGCCTTCCTCGCCGCAGCAGGCTACAACGTCCTCCTCCTGCTCTACTGGCTGAGGAATTTATTGTGCCTGTTAATGGCTGTGATTTTTACACAGCAAAAACTTCAGTCAGCGAGAAAGTGGGGTTCTTGACGGGCGACGAAGTCGGCCAAATGCTGCGTGAACTGGTTTTTACTGTCATAGTGTTAGCGTTGCACGGTCGCCTCCTTGATGGTGCGGTTCATGCGTTCCGATTGGCCATTGGTGCAAGTATGTAACTTTGGTGAGCCGGTGTTCTATGCTTCTGTCATGACAAACTCAGTCAAGATAAGCTGTGAGGCTAAGCAATGTCTTTCCTGATTGATAAATTGATTGCCATTGTCAATGAGCACAATTTGAATGGAATAGGGAACGGCAGCCGCCAAATTACGCAGGAACTGTGCAGTGTGCATTTTACCTGCCTTTCCGTGTAGCTCGACATAAGAAAACTTGCTGGTTCTATAAATTGCGACAAAGAAATTAAGCTTGCCCTGCTCGGTTTACACCTTTGCAATGTCGATTTGGAAATAGCCGATTGCGTAGCTCTTGAACTTCTTTTTTGGCGGCTTTTCGCATTTATCGTCCGTCAGTGACACACCAAAAGGATGGATTAAAGGGGTTAGGATGTCCAACCCCATTGATATTGCCTTTGATTTTATTGAAACAATTCCGCTTATGTTCAACCCAACCGCATGTCAAAGCTTTCATCAACAGAAGGTCGCGGCAACGCCGAGTGGTTAATCTGCAGTAATTTGGCCAAAATTCATACCCCTCGAATGCAGCTGAGGAAGATGATAAAAACTGTTGAAATTGTTGCATTTGTTCGATTGAGCCGCATTGTTCCATACAACAGAAAATTGATTTAGAGTGCAGTCGATAACATTG
Organism: Hyphomicrobiales bacterium; assembly: GCA_031376985.1. Taxonomy (GTDB): domain Bacteria; phylum Pseudomonadota; class Alphaproteobacteria; order Rhizobiales; family Aestuariivirgaceae; genus Aestuariivirga. The sequence goes on along the minus strand of JANMEM010000502.1, from coordinate 6,623 downwards.
AGTAAAATATCGTCAATCCTGGGTTTTAATCCGAGCAGTGCGTTTTTTGACTCATAGAATACAATGATCCAAACTGCGATTTTGGGTACTCGACATGCAACTTGTCAAATAGTTTACCAAGTGTAAACTCGGCCTTTAACTCTGGAGCATTTACTGCTAAGGATGAACAGGGGCATTTATAGGGACATGTTGGGCGAAAAACAGATGGCATTCCGAACCACTAAACTTTCCACTTCATTGCGCTTAGGTGGCGCATGCATTGGTCTATTGTTAAGTACCGTTCCCGGTAAGGCAATTACTTTGCAACAGGCAATCGAGACCGCTGTTCGCGAAAACCCTGAAGTCCTCGAATCCATCTCGAACCGGGAAGGCGTTGAGTTTGAGCTTGAACAGGCTTTGGGCCTGCGTCGTCCACGTGTGGATTTTGAGGCCAGTGTTGGAGGGGAATTGCGAGACAGTCCTTCGACACGTGCCACAGGGCGGGATGACAACCTTTTTCTTCGCAAGCAAGCCTCGGTTGTCGTGCGTCAGAATATTTATGATGGTGGCGACTCGCAGGCAGAGATTGACCGTCAGGCGACTCGCGTAGACGCTGCATCCTATCGCATTCGTGAACGTTCCGAATTTATTGCGCTCGCGGTGGCCAAGGAATATTTCGAAATTGTCAGGTTGCGTAAAATGCTCGGTGCATCTGATGGAAATGTTGCTTTCCATCAGCGTATTTTGGGCCAGATTACGCAAGTTGCAGGTGATGGTGCCCTAAGCATTTCAGACAAGCAGCAGGCGAAAGAACGTATTTACGCAGCGAAAGCCCGCGCCCAAGAATTGAAACTTGAACTGAAAGAAGCCGAAGCCAGATTTATCAAACTTGTCGGCAAACCAGTCGGAAGCACATCTGAACCAAAAAACCTCGGGAAGGTAATTCCGGGTTCTGTGCAATCTGCCCTGAAACTGGCACGCAGCAATCACCCATCGATACGTTTTGCCTTGGCTGATGTTGATACGGCCTCTGCCCTTGTGCGCGCGGCTGAAGCCAAAATGCGTCCACGCGTGGCTTTGGAAGGTCGCGCCTCGGTTGCCGACGACATTGGTGGTGTCAAAGGTTTCGATGGTGACTTGCAGGCCAATGTTGTGATGAACTGGAACCTCTATAACGGCGGTATCGACGACGCCAATATTCAGGAACAAGTTCGCCATGTTGATGAATCCTTCCATCGCATGCATCGCATTTCCCGCGAAGTTGAAGAAGGCGTTCGGTTGTCGTGGGATCGGCATTTGCAGGAAACCAAGCGGCTACGCGAATTGCTGCGTGAACGTGCTGCTATTGAGGATTTGGGCGAATCATACTCTGAACAATTCAAGATTGGCGAGCGTTCGCTGCTCGATTTGCTCGATACTCAAAACACGAAGTTTTCAGTTCAGCTGAGTATAGCGACGGCAGATACAGCAGTCAGGTTCGGTCACTATCGTATTCTGGCTTCGACGGGCAGTTTGCTGAAGCAGCTTGGCGTTTCGCTCAGCAGCAAGTCACGGGTTTATGGCAAAAAGCAGTTTGACGTGCCGGAAGTACAGTCCTTGGATGAATTCAATCGCAGAGAGCCAAAAGTCGGACTCGATTGATACTATTTGGCTGACGTAGCGGCAAAACCAAAGGTAGCTTACTGTTATGTTGCATGAAAAGCCGGACTCGGCTGTAATCGCACATGAGAATGGCTCCCGGCAGCAAGTTGAGGCAGCCTCATATCAGCCTGATACGCTTGCTCTGACGTTGCAACATTTTGTGAGTTTGACTGCGCAAGCTGTTTCGCTTGATGCCATGTTGGCCGGTTTGCCGTTGAAAGACGGTCTGCTGACGCCAATTTTATTGCAGCGTGCGTTGCAGCAGCAGGGATACAAGACCAGCATCGAAAAGCGGAGCCTGAACCGGCTGGTCAACATAAACCTTCCGGCAATCCTGTTCATTTCCGATACTGACGCCATAATTGTCAAGAAGCGGGTGGGGAAAAAATTCATCGCTTTTGATCCACAAACGGGATCGGAATTCGAAATCAGTTCAAATGAGCTGAATGAAAACTATTCCGGGTCTTGCCTGTTGGCCAGGCATTCCGCTGAAGCCGCCGCTGGTTCTGATGCTTCCATGCGACTTGAAAAAGGTCACTGGTTCTGGAGCGCGGTGCAAAAGCTTTGGAACACCTATTTCTACGTCATTGTTGCAGCCACAGTTATCAACCTGATCGCACTTGCATCGCCACTGTTTGTGATGAATGTTTATGATCGTGTGCTGCCCAACAAGGCTATTCCAACGCTGTGGGTTCTGGCTTCGGGCGTCATCATGGCGCTGATATTCGATTATGTCTTAAAACTCCTGCGTGGCAAACTCATCGATTCCGCAGGCCGAAGAGCTGACATTCTGCTCAGCAGCCGCATCTACGGCCACGTCCTCGGCATCAAACTTGAGAAAAAACCGGCAACGACAGGCAGTTTTGCAAGCCAGCTGCGTGAGTTCGAGAGTGTGCGGGAGTTCTTCACGTCCAGTACCATTGCTTCCGCCACAGACATGGCATTCTTCGGGTTATTCCTGTTTGTCATTTATATGGTGGGCGGAGTTCTCGCAGTGATACCGGCAGTCGCTGCACTGGTGCTCATTCTGGCGGGACTGATGTACCAATTTCCATTGCGAAAAGCGGCGCACAAGCATTCAGCCGAATCGTCACAGCGCCACGCCGTGCTTGTTGAAACCATTGCAGCACTTGAAACTGTAAAACTTGTTCGCGCTGAAAACCATTTGCTTGGTGTGTGGGAAGGGCTGAGTGCACTCACTGCAAAGACAGTCGAGAAAGTGCGCGAAATCAATGCGTCACTGGCAAACTTCGCCTCGTTTGTGCAGCAACTCGTCTCTGTGCTGATTGTTGTTGCGGGTGCCTATCTGTTCAAGGAAGGACAAATCTCTACAGGCGCTATTGTGGCTTGCAGCATGTTATCGGGAAAAGCCGTGGCACCGTTGGGGCAATTTGCAATGGTATTGGCGAGGTTGCAGCAATCACTGTCGTCGTTGCAATTGCTGAATAAAGTCATGTCGCTTGAAAATGAACAGCACAGCAAAGGCTCGTTCATTTCTGCGCCGATTGAAAAAACAGACATCCAATTCCAGAATCTGGTTTTTGGTTACCCCAATTCACCTCATGCTGTGCTGACCAACTTCAATATCAGTATCAAACCCGGAGAAAAAGTTGGCATCATCGGAAAAATCGGTTCAGGCAAGACGACGATTGGCCGCTTGCTGACCAAACTCTATGAGCCCCGTGAAGGTGCTGTGATGATTGGCGGAATCGACATCCGACAATATCATCCCCACGAAGTTCGTCGTGTTGTGGGACTGCTGGGCCAAGAAGTTGAGTTGTTCCACGGCACTCTGCGGTCGAACATCATGCTGGCCGCGCCGCGAAGCACCGACGCACAACTTATTGCAGCGTGTAAGCTTGCCGGGCTCGAGGAGTTTGTAAAGCGCCATCCGAGTGGATTTGACATGCAAGTTGGAGAACGTGGACAAGCCCTGTCCGGCGGACAAAGGCAACTCGTCGCATTGGCACGCCTTTTTATCGCTGATCCCAAGATCCTGTTTCTGGATGAGCCTTCCAGTGCCATGGACATCCAGAGTGAACGCGTTTTAATTGATCAGCTTCGCCGCGCCATGAGACCTGACCAGACAGTGATTGTTTCAACGCACCGCTATTCCATGTTGGAACTCGTGGACCGTCTGATTGTGCTGGCAAATGGAAAAGTAGCCGCCGACGGACCCAAAGAAGCCGTGTTGGAGGCATTGCGCAAACAGGCCGGAGGACAAACGCCAGCGGCTAAACCGACAGCAATCAGCTCTCCAGAAAAATAGCAACAAGTGAACTCGTGCCTTTTTCGCGCTCTGCCAAGGCAAAGCGTGCACGGAATTGCCGGGGTTGCCCTACACCCACCTGCAGCCCCAGTTGATAGGCCTTGATGTCAGTCGGGTTTTCCAGAAGGTGTTTTTGGATTTTGGGGAAGGACTCACTGAACGACAGGTTTATGGCGCGCTGCTGGTCTCGTGATGAAGGCCGGATGTCGCGAATTATTGCAGAGAATGCTGGGTTAAAGGCAACCAGTTTACGCTCGCCCGTCACAATTGCCACAGGCGTCGGGCAAGCCGAAACAAATGCCAGCATGTCAAAGGCCGGCCCGATCAACGCTGATAGTGGCTGCTTTTTGCGCATGCGGTCTATACAATAACAGCGCAAATAGCTGGTCCGGTTTTGGACATTCTTGTTGTCAGCCATAATTCTGAAAATGTAACGGGACAGGGTGATTTTGTCGTCTTTCGCGAACTCTGTCAGCTGCGACCAAAAAATCGCTTCAAGCCGAATGGCGTATTTTATGCCCTTTTGCTGAATGATCTTCAGCTTGGAAACTGATGCAAGAATCTCACGCTCTGGCGGGCTGGGACGACTGATTTCCATATATCATATTATAGCATAGTTTTTGCGGATTTAAAGCCGCTTCATTCAAGTTGCACTTTGGCCACGGGAAACTCGCAATACCTATAACATGATATATTGTAAATGGGCAAAGCTGGCAGTTTTGTGGTTTTTTTGATTCAATATTTCGCCCAATTCATCGGAAACTGTTTACTTATCATTAAGTTGTACCGAAGTCTGGGAGATACGCCATGAATGACCGCCCCGAAGTGAATTCTTCAGTGTCGCAGAAAGTTTCTCTCGAACGTCAGGTGGCACAGGCTGACCTTCCGCAGCCCGATGCTGCACAAGTTGTTGTCCCCGGTCAAAATCCGACGACCGCCCCGGTGCCAGCAAATCAGCAGGCCACGTCTGCCGCACCGTTTTCAGTTGACAAGGGCCCAGTCGATCTTACCAAAATCGTGCAAACCATTGTTCCAGTTGCGGGAAAACCAGTCGTACTGCCGCCTGACTTGCAAATCAGCGGCATAATGGTCAATGGCGAAGACCTGATTATCAAGGCTGCCAATGGCGATTTGATTGTGATCCAGGGTGGCTTGAAGGCCCTGCCCTCCCTGGTCATCGGTTCAGTGGAAATTCCGGCAGGCGCTCTCGTTGCGTCATTGCAGGTCGGTGGTATCACGCTGACTGCAAGCGGCCAGGTTGCTGGTGCAGATGCAGCGAACCCTGCAGCCCCCGGTTCAAGTGGCGGTAATTTTGCCCGTGGTCCCGGTGGCATTGGTGACGCATTCAAGATTCGTGACCTGCTCGATTTTTCTGAAAGAGGTCGCAGCACCGAGAAAAAGAATATTGAAGAAGGTTTTTTGAAAAAAACCCCCATCCAGCCAAATGTGCCACCCGATTTTTCGGGAGACGAATCACAGAATTCTTCGGGTATCGCCAAGGAGTTTGTCGACCAATCCGTAAATGAAAACACGGGTTCCCATATCGTCACTGGATCACTTCAGTTTGACGATTCCAATGAGGCTGACACGCATACAGTGTCTGTGTCACCTGTTGCCGGCGCTTATATTGGAGCGCTGACTGCCGTGATCTCGGATCCAGCGACTGGGCCCGGGCCCGGTCTGATCGATTGGACATTTACGCTTGGCGACGGCTTGCTCGATCCTCTTGCCGAAGGTGAAACCCTGACACAGACCTATGTGGTCACCGTCACTGATCAAAATGGCCTTTCCGATACAAGTACCGTCACCATCACCATCACCGGCACCAATGACGCACCGATCATCAGCTCGGAAGCGGGTTCTGGTTCGGTGACCGAGATTGCCGATCTTGCGGCTGGCGAGAATGCCACGCTTCTCACAAGCAATGGTACCCTGGCCTTCACCGATGTCGATCTCAGCAACACCCATACGGTGGGTGCAGTGCTGACCTCGGTTGTCGGTGCTCCTCTGGCGCTTGGCACATTCACGCCGACAATCACCGATGCCTCGACGGGTGACGGTGCGGGTGTGATCTCCTGGACCTTCGGTGTCCAGGACAGTGCCATTGACTATCTGGCCGCAGGCGAAAGCATCGTCCAGACCTATACGGTAACAGTGACCGACAGTTCGGGTGCCATTGATACCCAGACCGTCACCATCACCATCACCGGCACCAATGACGCACCGGTTCTCACCATCGACCAGACGGGCGCGGTAACTGAGAATGTTTCAGTCGTTGCGGGCAATCTGATTGATACTGGAATTTTAAGCTGGACTGACGTCGACGTTACCGACACGCAAACCATCAATGCCGTACTTGAAACTGGTCCATCATGGAGTGGCGGTTCTCTGGGTACCGTGTTGACGGGCGCACAAATAACGGCCCTCACATCGGGCTTTACCATTGATTCCAACAGCTGGGATTACACAGTTTCCAATAGTCTTGTGCAGTTCCTTGATAGCGGGGAAACTATCACATTCCAGTATCGCGTAACGGTCACGGATGATTCAGGCCAAGCCAACGATAACGACAGTGAGCTTGTAACTGTCACGATCAATGGCACCAATGATGCACCTGTGGCCAACCCCGACACCAACTGGGTGACGGAAGACACCACCCTGGTTGCCACCGGCAATGTGCTGAGCAACAATACCCATGCCGGAGCCCCTGCGGGCAGCTTTGCCGATGTGGCTG
>JANMEM010000447.1:0-8235 GCA_031376985.1 Hyphomicrobiales bacterium | reverse complement strand
GCATCAGAGCATGTACATGCACTCCCACGGACCCCGCTAAACCTTGCAAATCATAGCCGCCTTCGAGCACTGAAACAACGCGGCCCGAACAGAATTGGTCCGCTGCTTCCATCAACTTCAGCGTGACCCAGGAAAAGTCCTCCTCCGTCAACTGCAAACTACCCAGCGGATCGCGCACGTGTGCGTCGAAGCCCGCAGAAATGATGATCAGGTCAGGGGCAAATAAATCCAGCGCCGGCAAGATGATGGTATTCATCGCCTCACGGAATTCTGATGAACCGTTGCCTGCTTGCAAGGGCGCATTGAAAATATTGCCGACACCAGTTTCGTTGCTCGACCCTGATCCGGGATACAGCGGCATTTGGTGGGTGGAGCCATAAAACAAATCCGGCTCCGACCAGAAAATATCCTGCGTCCCGTTGCCGTGGTGAACGTCAAAATCCACGACAGCAACACGTTCGACGTTGTAACGGTCCCGCGCATATTTGGCAGCAATGGCGGCGTGATTGAAAAAACAAAAACCCATGGCCTTGTTATGCTCGGCATGGTGACCGGGCGGACGGGTGGCCACAAACACATTATCAGCCTCGCCTCGGAATACCGCATCAACGCCAGCAACAGCACCACCCACACCAGCCAGTGCCGCAGCCAGTGCCGCAGGAGACATTACCGTGTCTTGGTCAACATATTCATAGCCTGACTCGGGTGAAATGGCCCGCATACGCTGCACATGTTCTGCCGTATGGGCCAGTTTCGCGTGGTCATCAGTGCCCAAAGGTGCTTCACGATGCAGAAATCCCTTGAGTGCCGGTGAAGCAAGAACGGAATTCACGGCGCGGATGCGGTCCACCCGTTCCGGATGTCCTGGCGGCGTTTCATGGGCAAGCGACGAAGGGTGGCTGATAACGAGTGTGGTCATGGCTGTTGGATTGCTTCACTTTCCCCTGCTATAGGGCGCGGGCAATGACCATTGCCAGTACAATTTCGAAAGCCGCCGCGCTTTTGCGTGATGGCGGACTCGTGGCATTTCCCACCGAAACTGTTTACGGCCTTGGTGCAGATGCGACGAATGATGCAGGCGTGGCGAGGATTTTTGCAGCCAAGCAACGTCCACAGTTCAATCCCCTGATTGCCCATCTGCCAGATGCGGAGGCCGCCTTTCGCTTGGGCGTGTTTTCAAAAGACGCCAAAAGGCTAGCCGATGTAATATGGCCCGGGCCATTGACGATAGTGGTTGAACGCCGGAAAGACTGCCCGATCTCTTTGCTCTGCTCCGCAGGTTTATCAACCGTGGCATTGCGTGTGCCGGCACATCCGATGGCACTCGAACTGTTGAAAGCTGTTGACAGGCCCCTCGCCGCACCATCGGCAAATCGCTCAGGCCGCATCAGCCCCACAACAGCCGATCATGTGCGGGCTTCTTTGGGAGACACAGTTGACATGATTCTAGACGGTGGGTCTTCTACTGTCGGAGTTGAGTCTACGGTGGTTCGCTTTACTGACGATGGACCTTATCTGTTGCGTTCCGGCGGCGTTGCCCGCGAAACACTCGACAATATTTTGGGTCGAAAAGTGGTGACCCCCACGCGGTTCCACACTGATTTACATTCTCCAGGACAACTGGAAAGCCATTACGCGCCACAGGCCCAACTGCGGTTGAATGCCGCCGCACCCGAATGGGGCGAGGGCTATCTTGGATTTGGTCCGTATGATTATGGTCCATGGCAACTTTCAAAATCCGGAAATTTGCAGGAAGCCGCCGCAAATCTTTTCAAGATGTTACACGCTATTGATGACTCTTCACCTGAACGTATTGCTGTGGCCCCCATTCCAATGTCTGGGCTGGGTGAAGCTATCAATGACAGGCTGACCCGTGCAGCAGCACCGAGGCAAAAGCTGTGACCAAAGTTCTCTCAACTGAAACGCTGGAACGCATGGCCGCTGTTGTCGGTCCCAAGGGTGTGCTGCGCGGCGACTCCGACAAGGCACCTTATCTGAAAGAATGGCGAGGGCTTTGGACAGGTGAAACGCCCATCATTTTGCGCCCTCAATCTACGGTCGAAGTTTCGTGTATCCTCAAGATCGCCTACGAAACTGAAACTACCATCGTACCGCAATCCGGCAATACAGGTCTGGTCGGCGCGCAAATACCAAACGATGGCGAAGTGCTGCTGTCGTTGGATCGCATGACCCGTATCATCGAAGTTGACGCGACTGACTTCACACTGACGACAGAGGCTGGCGTTACGCTGAAAGCCATTCAGGACGCGGCGGAAGCGGTTGATCGACTTTTTCCTTTGAGCCTCGCATCTGAAGGCACCTGCCGCATCGGCGGCAACCTGTCCACCAACGCCGGAGGTGTGAACGTGTTGGCCTATGGCAACACCCGCGATTTGTGTCTGGGGCTTGAAGTTGTGCTGGCCGATGGCCGAATTTTGAACATGTTGAAAACCTTGCGCAAGGACAACACCGGTTATGATCTGAAAAACATGTTCATTGGTGCCGAAGGAACGTTAGGCATCATCACCGCCGCCACCTTAAAATTGTTCCCGCGACCGCGCCGTTTTGACACGGTGATGATTGCGGTTCCAACCCCTGCTGCTGCACTTGAACTTTTGAGCCGCGCCAAACAAGCCAGCGGCAACCGTGTGGTCGCTTTCGAATTGATTCCCGAACTTGGCATTCAATTCACCGTCAAACACATGCACACTCGCCGCGCCGTCGAAACCATCTCATCCTGGTATGTGTTGATGGAAATGGCCGATGTGGCAACAGGCATTGCGGAAAGCCTATTGGAAGCGGCCATTGAAAACGGCAGTGTTGTCGACGGCGTGATTGCAAAATCAGAGACACAACGGCGTGAACTGTGGGCCTTGCGCGAAAACATGTCGGAGTCGCAAAAGTTTGAAGGTGGTTCCATAAAGCACGATGTTGCAGTACCCGTGTCCGCCTTGCCTGCTTTCATTGCTGAAGCGTCAACAGCAGTCAAAAAATTCCTGCCAGGCGTGCGTATCTGTTGCTTTGGCCACATGGGCGACGGCAACATGCACTTCAATGTGTCGCAACCCGTTGGCATGGACAAGCAAAGTTACCTTGCCATGTGGCACGACATGAACCGCGTGGTGCATGACATTGTCATGAAGCATAAAGGATCATTCAGTGCGGAACACGGCATCGGGGTTTTGAAGCGCGAGGATATGCAGCGATACAAATCAGCAGTGGAACTTGATGTGATGCGTTCACTGAAACAGACCTTGGACCCGAAAAACATTCTCAATCCGGGACGGGTATTGCCTTAACACTTCCCACACGCACCACGCAGTTCAATCGAAGACTTCTCAACTGCAAAACCTTCCGCATGCGCCACAAGCGCCAGCGCCGTCGCAACACCAGCATCCGCCTGCTCAGACACCTTACCGCATTTTTCACAGATCATGAACACAGTCGCCGCGTGGCTTTGACAATCGGGGTGTTGGCAGGCCACGAATGCGCTGATGCTTTCAAGCCGATGCACCCGCCCTTGGGCGACAAGTTTGTCGAGCGCCCGATAGACCTGCAATGGCGCTTTCAAACCATCACCACGCAACTCATCCAACAAGGTATAGGCACTCATGGGTAGGTCGGTTCTAGATAGCTTGTCCAATACGAGCGTTTGATTGCGGGTGAGGTCAGGTTGTTCGATCATATATTTTGCTCCTGCGTGAAGCGGTTAACAGGGAGGGCAAGGCCAAGTACGAATAAAACCAGCGCAACGGCAACGACGGAAGGGCCAGACGGCGTGTTGAAAGTCAGCGAAGCATAAAGTCCACCCAACACCGATAACCCGCCGATCACCGCCGAAAGCACCGCCATCATAAAGGGGCCGGAAGACACACGCCGTGCAGCACCCGCAGGGATAATAAGCAGGGACGTGATCAACATGACACCGACGATTTTGATCGATACCGCCACCACAGCGGCCAGTAAAAGCATCAGCAACACATCATAAGCCGCTACGTTGTAGCCTTCTGCAGCAGCAAGATCACGGTTCACAGTAATGGCAAACAGCGGCTTCCATGCCCAGATAATTGCAGCAAGAACGAAAGCTCCACCCGCATATATCAACGCAATGTCAGTCTTGGAAACTGCCAACAAATCGCCAAACAACAGCCCCATCAAATCCAGTCGCACCCACGTCATGAAAGCCAGCGCCAGCAAGCCAATTGCCAGTGACCCATGGGACAGCATGCCAAGCAAGGCGTCGGACGAAAGTGAGCTTCGCTTCTGCAACGCAAGCAGCAACAGCGCAACCGTGATGGCCACAACAAACACCGCCAGCGTCACATGCACATTCAACAGCAGCGACAATGCCACGCCGAGCAGAGCCGCATGGGCCAATGTGTCACCGAAATAAGCCAGCTTTCGCCAGACGACAAAACATCCAAGTGGCCCTGTAACAGCAGCAATGCCAAGGCCCGCAACAATGGCGCGGACAAAAAAATCATCCAGCATCGCGTTCAATCCTGAAACTTCCATGGGCAACACGCTTCATTGACGTCTTGCCATCATGGTGGTGCCCGTCACCCGGATGACAATTGTCGGTCACCGAACCATCGACATGCTGCACCCGGCCATCAGGCAAATGCTGGTGGTCATGGTGGTGTTGGTAAAGGGCAAGCGCCCCTGCCCTGTCGCCAAAAAGCTGTTTGTAGGCGTTGCTGCCAGCCACTGTTTCAGGTGTACCCTGACAACACACATGCCCGTTCAGACAAATCACCTGATCGGTTGCCGCCATGACCATATGCAAATCATGTGACACCATCAGGATGCCGCACCCTGTCTGGTCCCGCACCTGTTTGATCAAATCATAAAGCGCAATCTCACCCGCAAAATCTACACCTTGCACGGGCTCATCCAAAACCAGAAAATCCGGCTTTCGTGCCACAGCCCGCGCCAACATGACCCGTTGAAACTCACCGCCGGACAAATGCCGCACTTCCCGTTTCAACAAATGCGCCGCACCCGTACTGTCCAAAGCCGCGTGCATGTCCGCATCTGACAAGTTTTGCGTCAACCGCATCAATCCATCAACGCGCAACGGCAAAGTCCAATCAATCGCAACTTTTTGCGGCACGTAAGCGGACTTCAAACCTTGCCGCTGGGTGACACTACCTTCCGTCGGTTTCAACACTCCAAGAGCCATTTTTGCTGTCGTCGATTTGCCAGATCCGTTGGGGCCAATGAGCGTTACAATTTCACCCGACTGCACCGCCAAGTCCACGCCACGCACCAGCCAACGGCCATTGCGGCATATGCCCGAACCTGTCAGGCGCACCAAAGGATCATTGCGTTTCAACATTTTCGCACCACTTCGAATTTTCAGTCTTGACGTTAGCATACGTTATATCATAACACCAGATATGTAACTAAATAACATTACGGAGCTTCCCATGCGTCTCACCCTTGCCCTCGCCGCCCTTCTGGTCTCCACATCCCTCGCATCGGCTGATGTGAACGTCATCGCTTCAATCAAGCCAATCCATTCGCTTGTGGCCTCCGTCATGCAGGGTGTCGGCACTCCCGGCCTTATCGTTAGCGGCAACAATTCGCCCCATACCTATTCACTCAAACCAACAGATGCCGAAGCGCTGCAACAGGCTCAAGTGATTTTCTGGGTTGGACCGGAACTAGAGGCATTTCTGCAAAAGCCACTTGAAGCTTTAGGACAAGACGCGACGCAAGTTGGATTGCTGAAAGCAAAGGGTGTGACAGTCTTGCCCGCTCGAGTGGGCAACGGTTTTGATCCTGACATTGACGAAGGCGAGGTCCACGTTGAAGGTGAAATGGACGGACACATCTGGCTCGACCCTGAAAACGCCAAGGTCATGGTGAAGGTCATTGCAGAAACACTTTCTGCGGCCGACGCCTCCAACGCCGGAACCTACAAAGCCAATGCCGAAAAAACTGTTGCTGAGCTTGACAGGCTGTCAGCCGAAATCGCGGCGACAGTCGCACCCGCCAAGGGCAAGGGCTTCATCGTCTTTCATGACGCTTACCATTATTTTGAAAACCGCTTCGGCGTGAAGGCCTACGGTGCCATTTCCATTAACCCGGAAAACCCGCCAGGAGCCGAAGCCATTACAGCTCTCAGGCAACGTATTTCCGACGGCAAAGTGCAATGTGTTTTCGCCGAACCGCAATTCGACAATAAACTGGTCAACGTCATCATCGAAGGATCAAATGTGAAGTCAGCCATTCTTGATCCAGAGGGGGCTAGCCTTGAGCCTGGTCCTGCGCTTTATGAATCCGTTCTGCGTGATTTGTCTAAGTCTCTTGCACAGTGTCTGCAGTGACAAAAAGTGGAAAGATGGCATAGGCGATCTGCGCACCAAGGCCCACATAGTCTCCTGCGGTCCATGGCGCGGATAGAGCGCTCCCCTCAATCAAAAGCCTGATTGCAAATTGCATGGATTGCTCCATCGCCATCAACATGCCGAAAGCGATGGCACCCATGACAATGCGGGGCGTATTTTCTTCCGGCAATTTGGTCAGCCGTACAATCAAACGACAACCGAACCACGCAACCAGAAGCATGAAAGGAACTTCGAGCATGATGGCAAATGATCGCCCCAACGAGGGCGTCAGAAACATCTCACGCAAAATTCCAAATGTGACGCCAACAGCGCCCACAATCAAAAAATAGAAAAATCCCGCAATCAAACCCTGCTTCATACAACGGGAGAGTCTGCCTCAACTGTGTCAGCAATCTGGCACTGATCAATTTGGGTTGCGCAAGGCTGTATTCGAAGGCGAAAACCGCGCTACCAAATCGTAGAGATCACTGCGAAACAGTTGACGCACCTGCGTAATGGTTTCGGTGCCGCGCCAGGTTTTGCGTTCCACAACCAAACATGCTGCCCCCAAATCAACACCCAATGCCGAAGCGGTTACAGCGTCAGCTGAACAAGCTGAAATGCGATTCTCGGCTTCTGTCCACGCAACGTGGTCGATCAGCCATGATCCTGGTGGCGTGACACTGAAATCAACGTCACGCGCTTCAGGAATAGCTTTCAGAAAGATCAACCGTTCTTCCAGCATCAAGGCACTGCCATCATTATAGTGCAGGCAACGGATTGAAATGCTGTTGCCTTTCTCTCGCGTCTCAACCTTCAAACATTTGTATACATATGCACCTCCGCCCGCTTCAATTTCATGTCGAATGTCCGGGATCTGCAAGACTGCGGAATGCAGAGGTGGCCTTGCAACAATGGTACCTGCCCGCCTGTTTCGGGTAACCAGCCCAACTCCCACGAGTGAGGAGATTGCCTTGCTGACAGTCATGCGCGAGCAACAGTATTGCGTCATCAATTCATGTTCAGGTGGAATGCGAAAGCCGGGCCGCCACTCGCCCTTCATGATGCGGGCTTCAATGTCACCTCTGATGCGAGCATGGAGCGATAAGGAATTGGCAACCATCAAACCGCTGTCACGTTCAAAAGAAAAATATCGCCTGCACTGGTCGGCGTCACTTCTATTGTACCAGATAGGTCAGTGGCACTATCGAGACGATGAAGGTTGAAACTCAGTTCGTCATGACGCAATCCAAGTTCTGTATTGGCAACAATTGCATTCCATCCCGACGGCAATTCAATCAAGCTTGTTTTCGCACAATGCATCTTTTGCATGCGATGCTGAAAACCCTTGCGCGCCGTCATGATATTTAAATCCGTCGTCGGCCCCTCCAATACCTCGCAGACCACAGCTGCTTCGCCGGAAAATGAAAAAGGCGCTGACGATTGATCAAGAATCACCGAATGTTCATGCGGCAAATTCAGTTTCAATCCTCGCCCTTCCAGCACCGCAATTGACCTGTCGATTCCAGGAAACATTGAAAATGGCCCCGACCGCGCAACAACAGCCATGCTGATGCGCCAATCCCAAACCGCGTGGCTTTCATCATGCCACTGCACACAGATTTCGCGCGTCAAACCGCCATCATTTTTCCATGGCACCTGTTTGTAATCTGACGCGCGAAGAACTTTCATGATCATAGAATGCCGGGAAGATTCAATCCCTTTTCGCGGGCGCAATCGAGCGCAATATCATAGCCCGCATCAGCATGACGCATTACGCCCGTGGCAGGGTCATTCCACAGTACGCGCTCAATGCGGGCGTCGGCGTCGGCACTGCCATCACAACATATCACCATACCGGAATGCTGGCTGAAACCCATGCCAACACCACCGCCATGATGCA
>JANMEM010000391.1:0-1645 GCA_031376985.1 Hyphomicrobiales bacterium | reverse complement strand
TGCTGCCGTTCGCGGTTTCGTACCTGCCGACAAGATGGTTCCACAGTGGAACGAAGCTGTTGCACTGGTTATCGCTGGCAAAGCTGGTGCCAACATCATGGGTGACTGGGCTGGCGGCGAATTTGCTGTTGCCAACCTTGTTGCTGGCAAGGACTATGACTGCCTGCCAGGTCTGGGTGTAACGCCCGTCCTGAACACCGGTGGTGACGTGTTCTACTTCCCGAAGAACAAGGATCCAGCAGTGACAGCTGCGCAAAAGAAGATGGCTGCAACCTTGGTGACCAAGGAAGTGCAGGTTGCCTTCAACCTGAAGAAGGGTTCGCTGCCAATGCGTGCCGATGTTGATTTGGGCGCTGCCAATGACTGCATGAAGAAGGGCCTCGCCATTCTTGACGGTTCAACCGCCGTGTTCCCGAACGACGTTCAAATGATTGATCGCGACTCGATCAACCAGATCAACGATCTGTTCACGGCATTCATGGCTGATCCGGCGTTGACCGCTGCTGATACGCAAGCCAAGTTCGTTGAAATCATCAAGAACGCTCCAAAGACCTAAGAGCGCACATACGGCTGGCAGCACGTCCCGCATAAAAGTGGGGCGTGCTGCCGCTTATCATTTTTCAATTCCACCATGCTCCGCGTCGCACTTCAGTTTGGTTGAAAACCACCATACGGAAAGTGCCATGCGGCTGTGCATGCGAAAGTGAAATCAGGACATGGCCACAGCTTCGTTAAATCCGCGCTACGTCTTCACGCGTGATCGCGTTCCGGCGGTCATTGTCTATTCCATTGCAGCAGCGCTCGCTGCCATCTTCGGCCTTTTGGCTTATGGCATGTTTGAGCAAGCTGGCTGGTTTGTTGCCGTCAAAAAACATGTCGGGGGCACTGCTCTTGTTTTTGACCTTGCATTTTTCACACTGAAACTTCTGGCACTCGTCGCAATTGTCTACGCGGCAACTCACTACGGCAAGCATTTGCTACAGGAGAGTTTTGAGACGACGAACCTTGCGCGTCGCACCCACGACACAACGGTTGCCATTGCAGCAAGTGTTGCGTTTCTCACAGGATTCGGCTGGACGCCGTGGACCGTTTTCAGTGGGGTTGCAGGGGCCACATTTTTTATTATTCCTGCTGGCATTGCACTTTCCCTGCTCGATATTCCGTTTCGGAAGTTGAGTTATAAAGCGATCTATCTTGCTGTCATTTTCCTGCTGTTTCTCGCGGTATTGAATTTAGGTGATGCGGCGGCTCCGGGTGGAACATCTCTACCTTCCGTTCTGGGACTGTTGTCCATCGTGGGAACACTCAGTCTCGTGCCGTGGTTTGCACCTTACGAAAACCAGCAGTCAAAATTCGGTTCATTGGCCATGATCCTGATTGCATTGTTTGTGTTTGTTGGCGGCACGCTGTGGGTTGTGTTGTTTTCATTTACGTCGATGCGTGTGCTGCCGCTGTTCACGCCATCGGAATGGTGGACCAAATTTGTGGGCTTTGCAAATTATGACCGTCTGTTCAACAGCAGTCGCTGGATGGATTGCCCGGCGCTTTCGGAAATTGGCACGGCATCGTGGAAACTCCAGTGCTCCGGTGCATATCCCAACGTTGTCACCTATGCATTTGTGTCCATCATTTTTGTCATGATCCT
>JANMEM010000349.1:0-9876 GCA_031376985.1 Hyphomicrobiales bacterium | reverse complement strand
GCAAGTGCGAACATGCCGACGCCAATCAGAGCGGTTTTCAAAAGAGCTTTCATGTAATTCCTCCCATGGATAAGCCCGGCAACGACCGGGCTAAGAAAGCAGACAAAGCACCACAAAACTCCGGCTGGAGCCGAGTACTGTTTTTTATGATGAAACGAAATGACGGCAAGAGTCAATAAGTAAATCGGCATGATTTATTATTTGACAGTAAGCGAATTGCATCGCAGCTTGAGTTTTGACCAACCGGAAAATCTTTCATTATGACACCGCCTGCGCCAGACGCTGACCGAAGGGAGCTCCCGCAGAGCGGGATGCGCGGCTCTTCGCAATCGGGTGTCAGGCTCTACAATGAACGGCTGGTGTTGTCGCTGGTGCGCACCCACGGCAACTTGCCCAAGGCCGAAATTGCGCGGCTAACGGGTCTTTCACCGCAGACCGTTTCGGTTATCGTCAGGCAGTTGGAAGCAGAAGGTCTATTGCTGAAGGGAGAGTCTCTCAAAGGCAAGGTCGGGCAACCGCTGCAACCGTTTTCGCTGAACCCCAATGGCGCCTATTCCATTGGCCTGAAAATCGGGCGCCGGTCCTGTAACCTCATCTGTCTGGATTTTCTGGGAAACCCCTGCGCCCGCTATGATGAGGTCTATGGTTATCCCACGCCTTCCGTTGTCATTCGAACAGCCCGTGAGGGTTTGAGCCGGATCGCGCTTGAACTGGGGCCTGAGCGGGCTTCGCGCATCTGTGGCATTGGCATTGCTTCACCTTTCGAACTCTGGAACTGGGCCCAGGAAACCGGAGCGCCATCACAGGCCATGGCAAGTTGGCACGGGGTTAACATAGCAGCGGAAATTGCGGCCTTGAGCACATGGCCCGTGCAGTTTTGCAATGACGCGACTGCCGCCTGTGCCGCTGAACTGTTCATGGGCCGGGGCCGGGGCTTGCGCGACTTCATCTGCTTTTATGTCGGGTTCTTTGTGGGTGGCGGGGTTGTGATCAACGGCAACCTGTTTCCCGGGCGCACCGGCTATGCGGGTGCTGTGGGGCCAATCCCGGTTCCCACTGCACATGGCACCGAGCAGATGATCCGCCATGCCTCACTTTATGTTCTGGAAAACATGCTGACTGCGGCGGGCATGGACCCGCTGATATTGACGCGACAGACCGACAGCTGGGACAATATTGGCGTTATTCTCGACGACTGGATCGACAATACTGCAAAGAGCCTTGCGCATGGAGCACTGTCTGCCGCAGCCATTCTGGATTTCGAAGCTGTCATCATCGACGGGTCGATGCCGAGTGATGTGCGCCGCAGACTTGTGGACAAAACACTTGAACACTTTGCCAAGCAGGATACGCGTGGCATTGCACCCCTTGCCATTGTGGAGGGCATGTTGGGGGCCGACGCCCGCGCACTTGGTGCGGCCAGTCTGCCCATCATTGCAAATTTCATGATCAACCGCGAAGTTCTGTTCAAGGAGACACTCTAATGCTCAAAGGCATAAATCCTATTCTGGGGCCTGAGCTGTTGAAGATCCTGCGG
Source organism: Hyphomicrobiales bacterium (assembly GCA_031376985.1). Classification (GTDB taxonomy): domain Bacteria; phylum Pseudomonadota; class Alphaproteobacteria; order Rhizobiales; family Aestuariivirgaceae; genus Aestuariivirga. Next base: position 8,339 of record JANMEM010000349.1, on the reverse strand, counting down.
GCCATGGGGCATGGCGACGAAATAGCCATTGTCGATGGCAACTATCCTGCCGACACAGATGCCAAACGGCTGGTGCGTATGGATGGCTTGGGTGCCACAGAAATTCTGGATGCAATCCTGTCAGTGATGCCACTGGATGAAATGGTGCCTGAGGCGTGCTGGCGTCCGGCGGCGCTTCTCGACACTTCACGCGTTGAGCCGATTTTCGCAGAGTTTGAAGCCATCGTTGCCCGGCATGAACCGAAACAAAAAGTGCATGTTCTGGTGGGGCCGGATTTCTATAACCGTGTCAAAGCGGCCTATGCACTGATCGCCACGACTGAATCCCGGCTCTATGGCAACATCATATTGAAAAAGGGTGTGATTCATCCCGCTTGATCAGTCGGGCGAAGCTTGCTTAAGCACGCCCATGTTGCTTGTTCTCGATACCTGTTTCAACGCTTGCTCTGCGGCTCTTTATGATGACGCGGAGGGTGTTGTAGTTGCGTCGGGTTATGAGGCAATGGAGCGGGGCCATGCTGAAGCACTCGGTCCGATGACTGAGCGGTTGTTTATTGAGGCTGGCGTTAAGCCCTATCAACTTTCACGCATCGCCGTCACCTATGGACCTGGTACATTCACAGGCCTCCGCATAGGGTTGAGTTTTGCCAAGGGGATGGCACTGGCCTTGAACATTCCTTTGATCGGGATTGACAGTTTTACAGCCACTGCGGTTTCGCATTTTGATTCTGCAGACAGAATTGTTGTGGCGCATAAAGCGGGTGGAACCGGTTTGTTTTATTGGTGCGTGTTTGAACGTGGTGCCATGTCAATACCTGCACTTGGCAGCACAGAGGAGATAGCTGCTGCTATGGGGCAGAACGGCATTCCGCTTAATGATGCTAAACTTGATGCGAAGGACTTTTCTGCATTTGCAGCTACTTTACCGATCAGCGGAAAGACTGTTGAGCCGCTCTATCTCAGGCCGCCTGATGCGCGTCCAAGCGCCTCGGTGGAAGCAGCGACGGCGAGAATACGAATATCGACAGCTGATGATGTTGCGGCCATGGCTGGGATTCATGGTCTGAGTTTTGCGAAAGGTTGGACAGCCGAGGACTTGACATCCACACTATCCGTTCCGGGAGCCGCTGCCCTTGTGGTCGAGCTTGCAGGCACGACTTACGGGTTCGTGCAATTTCAGTGGGTGGCGGGCGAAGCGGAGATTAACACAATCTGCGTTTTACCGAATTATCGTCGCCAGCATTTCGGACAGGATTTGATGCGGGGACTCATCGTTCATTTGCAGGCGATGGGAACAACAAAACTGTTTCTTGAAGTTGCTGAAAACAACGGGGCTGCTCGCGGGCTTTATGAGAGTTTCGGTTTTCAGGTTTCCGGCCAGCGCAAAGCATACTATGCGGATGGGCAAAACGCCGTTACCATGATCAAGGAGTTCGGCGCTTGATTGGCAAAGTGGCCGGGGCCGCCCGTACATTTTGTTTCGTGGGCCTGACTCTTCCGCTGATGCCGTTGCAATGGTCGTTCATCAAACTGTGGCCCGCAATGGCGCGGGACTTTCCACATCATTATCACAAAGCGGTGTGCCGCCTTCTTGGTTTCAAAATCAGGGTCACAGGACAGCTTCCGCAAGGCGGGCAATGTCTGATCGTTTCGAACCATGTCTCATGGATTGATATTCTGGTGCTGAGCACGGTGGCGCCCCTGTCATTCGTGGCCAAGCGCGAAGTAGCGTCGTGGCCCTTCTTTGGCTGGTTGGCGAAGTTGCAGCGCACGGTGTTTGTGGACCGGGAACGACGACATTCCACCAAGCATTCGCGCACAGAAATGGAGGTGCGGTTGGCAGCTGGAGATCGCATCGTTTTGTTTCCTGAGGGCACGTCGCATGACGGGGCTTCGGTATTGCCGTTCAAATCCTCATTTTTTGCGGCGGCGACCACGGAAGACATTGCAATTGTTCCTGTCACCTTGGCCTATACAGGAAACTGGAGCATGCCGCTGACACGGCGCAACCGTCCGCGTTTTGCGTGGTATGCGGATATGGATATGGTTCCGCATCTGTGGGAGGCGCTCTGTGCGGGGCCGCTCACGGTGCAGATCATCATTCATCCTGCACTTGATGTGGAAACCCGGCAGGACCGGAAACGGGCTTCGGCTACGTCAGAACGGCTGATCCGCCAGAGCCTTGCCGCCGCACTTCACGGGCGAGCCGTTTTGGAGTAGCTGCTGGCCCATGAGTGATGCTCCCGCCAAAACAGCCTTCGTCAAAAGCTATGGCTGCCAGATGAATGTCTATGATTCCACCCGCATGCAGGAACTGCTGGCGGCACAGGGTTATGGCATGGCCGACGGGCCGGAGGCCGCAGATCTGGTGGTGCTCAACACCTGTCATATCCGCGAGAAAGCATCAGACAAGGTTTATTCCGAACTGGGCCGGGTACGCGAAATGAAACAGGCGCGGCAGGCTTCGGGCAACGACATGGTCATCGCTGTTGCGGGCTGCGTGGCACAGGCCGAGGGTGCTGAAATTGCTCGGCGCGTAAAAGAGGTGGACCTCGTGTTCGGCCCGCAAACCTATCACCGTTTGCCCGCCATGTTGAAGGCACGGGCCGAGACGGGACAGGCCATTGTCGAAACAGAATTTCCAACGGACGACAAATTTGAAGGCTTGGGTGGAGCGGCATCGCGCAAGGCACTGAAACATGGCGTTGCGGCGTTCCTGACGGTGCAGGAGGGCTGTGACAAGTTCTGCTCATTCTGTGTGGTGCCCTATACGCGGGGTGCAGAGTTCTCGCGGTCTGTGGCGCAGGTGCTGGACGAGGCCCGCGCCCTTGCGGACAGTGGCGTGAAAGAAATCACTTTGCTGGGTCAGAATGTGAATGCCTATTGCGGCAAGGACGCAAAGAGTGAGGTTTCAAGTCTGGCGCGGCTTGTTGCCGAACTGTCATCGGTGGGTGGCATAGAACGCATTCGTTACACCACCAGCCACCCGAGAGACATGACCGACGATTTGATCGAAGCCCATGCACTGAACGCCAAGCTGATGCCCTATCTGCATCTTCCGGTGCAATCCGGCAGTGACAAAATCCTGAAGGCCATGAACCGTGGACATACGGCTCAGACCTACGTCGATTTGATTGCAAAGGTGCGGAAAGCCCGGCCAGACATGGCGATTTCCGGAGATTTCATTGTGGGTTTTCCCGGCGAAACAGAAGCTGATTTTCAAGCCACACTCGATCTCATCAAAACAGTCGGCTACGCCTCAGCCTATTCGTTCAAATATTCCGAACGTCCCGGCACACCCGCAGCCGACCGCAAGGGGCAAGTTCCAGATGACGAGAAATTCGAAAGGCTCTATCGCATTCAAGCCGTGCTCGCGGAACAACTGGCCAGCTTCAACCGTTCCTGCATTGGCCAGACCATGTCTGTGCTTGTGGAAAAGCCGGGACGGAATGAGGGGCAGATGATTGGCAGGTCACCCTATTTGCAGAGTGTGCATTTTGATGCGTCAGATATTCGCGTGGGCGATATCGTGGAGTGCCGGATTGACTCCATCAAGACAAATAGCCTCACCGCTACAGCTGTGGGCAAGGCCGCATGAGGCTTGACCTTGTGCCGTGGGAGACCCAATATAAGTTAAAAGGAGATAAGCCACACTTGAGCCCAACCAGCGTTATTGCCGCCCACCCCTTGCGCAGCCAACAGCCGCAGGATGACCATACCCTCAGTCTCAGCTTTGAAGACAATCGCCTGTTGCCCCGCGTTTACGGGGAACATGACGAGCATTTGGCGCTGATCGAAAACCGGCTTGGCGTGGCGATCACGCCCAAGGGCAACCGCGTGGCCATTCGCGGCGGCGCCACTGCGGCGGAAGATGCGCGTTCGGTTTTGCTGTCACTTTACACCCGTGCCAGCCGCGGCACTGATGTGACCAAGGGCGATGTGGATGGTGCCATTCGCATGATGCGGGCCAAGGATGAGGGCAACGCAGAAGGCGCTGTGCGCACGAGGCGCAAATCCGTCAATGCCCGCACACCCAACCAGAAACTTTATATTGAAGCCATCCGCCGCCATGAACTTGTGTTCGGCATTGGCCCTGCCGGCACTGGTAAAACCTATCTCGCTGTGGCCTGTGCAGCCGAAGCGCTGATGAATGGTGAAGTCGACCGTATTGTGTTGTCGCGTCCTGCTGTTGAAGCAGGTGAACGCTTGGGCTTTCTCCCCGGCGACATGAAGGAAAAGATCGATCCCTATCTGCGCCCGCTGTATGATGCGCTTTACGACATGATGCCGCAAAGTCTGGTGCAAAAGGGTTTGGCTGAAAACCAGATTGAAATCGCACCCCTGGCCTTTATGCGTGGTCGCACATTGGCGCATGCCTTCGTCATTCTGGACGAAGCGCAAAACACCACGCCGCAGCAGATGAAAATGTTTCTGACGCGTCTGGGTGAAGGCAGCCGCATGGTGATCACGGGTGACCCTACACAGGTGGATTTGCCGAATAACATAACATCTGGTTTGTCAGATGCCTTGGGCATTCTCAAAGGTGTCAAAGGCATTGAGCAGGTGCATTTCGTGGCAGATGACATTGTGCGTCATGCCCTTGTAGGCCGCATTGTCGGGGCCTACGAAAAGCAGGCGAAAAAGTCCAAACCGTTGCGATGAATATTTCCGTCGATGTGGAAGATGAATCATGGCACGGAATTTTCGGTGTCGAAGGGATTGTGACCAGAGCCATTGAAGCGGTGTTGCCGAACGACAAGCGCGGCATCGACGTCTTGTTGACCAGTGATGTTGAAATGCGTTTGCTCAACAAGGAATGGCGCGGCAAGGACACGTCCACCAATGTTCTATCCTTCCCGTCTCCCGACATGCCGGTGCCTGAAGGCGAGGTCGCACATCTGGGGGATATTGTGCTAGCATGGGGCACCGTGGCGCTGGAGGCGCGTGAGGCGGCCAAGACTTTGGCTGATCACGTGACGCATCTGGTGGTGCATGGCACACTGCATCTTCAAGGTTTTGACCATGAAGATGAGGCGGACGCAGAAGCAATGGAAGCGAAGGAAAGAGAGATTCTGGCAAGCCTTGGCATAGCCGATCCCTACAGCGCATGAGCAACGACAGAATACCTGAGAACAAGAAAGCCCCTAATTTTCTCAACCGTTTGCGGCGCAGGCTGCAAGGCAGCAAGGACTTGCGCGAAGATCTGGAAAGCGTGTTTGAAAGTCACGCTGAAGAATCCGGCAGTCCCCGCATGGCGGCAGACGCCCGCACGATGCTCGACAATCTGGTTAATTTCCAGGATTTGCGGGTGAGCGACCTGCTGGTGCCGCGCGCCGATATTATCGGCGTGGAAGAAGGCGAAACGCTGCGGGCTTTGCTGGACCGTTTTGTCGAGGCCAACCATTCGCGGCTCCCGGTTTACCGTGACACGCTTGATGATGTCGTGGGCATGATTCATGTGAAAGATTTTTTGCGCTGGATGAACACGAAAGGCCGCACCAGCAAATCGAAATCAGTGGCTGGTATTTCTCTATCAGCGTCAGAACTGTCGAGCACTGTCAAAGGTCACAACACCATTATCCGCGATGTGCTCTATGTGCCGCTGTCGATGCCTGCGTCTGACCTGTTGTTCAAAATGAAAGCCAGCCATGTGCATTTGGCGGTGGTGGTGGATGAATATGGCGGCACCGATGGACTGGTGTCTTTCGAGGATATTGTCGAATCCATCGTCGGTGAAATTTCCGATGAGCACGATGACGATGAAGACGATGTGCTGATCAAGAAGCAGAACGACACCACCTGGATCGCCGATGCGCGGATTGCCATTGCCACGCTGGACGAGATGTTCAACGTTGACCTGTTGCCCGACGACCAGCATGACGAAGCGGACACGCTGGGTGGTCTGGTATTTGAAATGGGTGGCCGCGTTCCCGTGCGGGGTGAAGTGATCCGCCATGCGGCGGGGCTGGAATTTGAAATCGTCGAGAGTGATCTTCGCCGCGTCAAGCGCGTCCGGATACACGTGAAAACACCGGGGCCGGTTGACGAAGATGTTGCGGGGCCGGAGAGCGGTTAAACCGGGCGGACTTCCGTCACTTCCGGTACAAAATGCTTGAGCAGGTTTTCAACACCGTGTTTCAGCGTTGCCGTCGATGATGGGCAACCGGCACATGAGCCTTTCATGTTCAGATAAACCACGCCGTCCTTGAAACCCTTGAAGGTGATGTCGCCACCGTCTTGTGCCACGGCGGGGCGCACGCGTTGATCGAGCAGGTCTTTGATGGTCTTGACGAGGGGTGCATGTTCTTCGTCAAAGAACTCGCTGTCGCTTGCGGCTTCGGCGGGGGCTGACATATCGGAGAGCACGGGAACGCCGGACATGTAATGATCCATGATGACGCCGAGGATGGCTGGCTTCAGTTGCTGCCATTCGCCGCCCGAACGGGTGACCGTTACAAAATCATGGCCCAAAAATACGCCCGAAACGTTGGTAATTCCGAAGAGTCGGGCTGCCAGCGGCGATTCGGTTGCTTCATCTGTGTTGCGGAAGTCACGTGTGGAGCCTGGCAAGACGGGTTTGCCCGGCAGGAATTTCAGCGTGGCAGGATTTGGCGTGGCTTCGGTCTGGATAAACATGGGTGATACCTCTTGGTCTGCATATAGGCCAGTCTGGAATGATTTTAAAGTAATTACGCCTGAATGAAGCCTACGAGCTTTTTCACGTCCCGCAGAATGGGCGCAGCAATGGCACGGGCGCGGGCGGAACCGTCAGCAAGAACGGCTTCGATATGGGCGGGATCGGCCTGCAACCGGCGCATGTCGTCAGCAATGGGTGCCAGCTTGGCCACAGCCAGATCCGCCAGTGCATTTTTGAAGGTGGAGAATTGCCCGCCGCCATATTGGGCCAGAACTGCGGTTACATCTTCTGCGGCAAGTGACGCATAAATGCCCACCAAATTATCAGCTTCCGGGCGACCCTCAAGGCCCTTGGCCTCCGAGGGAATGCCGTCAGAGTCGGTTTTGGCTTTGCGGATTTTCTTGGAGATATCGTCGGCGGTGTCCGTCAGGTTGATGCGACTCAAGTCCGATGGATCAGACTTTGACATTTTCTTGGTGCCATCGCGCAAGGACATAACGCGGGTGGCAGTGCCTTGAATGACCGGTTCGGTGAGTGGGAAAAACTGGTCGCCAAATCCGGCCTCGGCAATGGCTTCGGCAAAATCGACGTTGAACTTCTGCGCAATGTCGCGCGTGAGTTCAAGATGCTGCTTTTGGTCTTCACCCACAGGCACATGCGTTGCCTTGTAGGCCAGAATATCAGCCGCCATCAGGTTCGGATAGATATACAAACCAACGGATGCCTTTTCCTTGTCCTTGCCTGCTTTTTCCTTGAACTGGGTCATGCGGTTCAACCAACCGAGGCGGGCCACACAACTGAACACCCAAGCGAGCTCCGCATGTTCGGCAACCTGTGACTGGTTGAAGATGATGGACTTTTTCGGATCAAGGCCGCAGGCAAGATAGGCAGCTGTCACATCGCGGATGGCGACGCGGAGGGCTTTCGGTTCCTGGTGCACGGTGATGGCGTGAAGGTCGACCACGCAATAAATCGTTTCATGCGTTGCCTGCATCTTGATCCAGTTGATCATGGCGCCCAAGTAATTGCCGAGGTGCAAATTACCTGTAGGCTGCATGCCGGAGAAAACGCGGGGGGAGAACTGGCTCATGGTGTGGACCCTTGATGGAATGTGTTGGACAAAAGCCTTGGACAGCCCCTGTTGATGCGGCGCTTCCTTAGACGCGAAAATCACAGATGAAAAGGCCCCCCTCCCCCCTTCGGGGTACTCCCCCAACAAGTTGGGGAAGATGGCTGATTTCAAGTCCTTCCCCAACTTGTTGGGGAAGTGCCCGAAGGGCGATGGGGGCCTTACCTTCGGATTGCCGATTTCAAATCGGAGATGCGGAAAGCTCCGGTTAACTGCGAAGCGATGGCGTAGGCCGCAATGCCTGCGCCCATCAGCAGGGCGAGCCCCCAGAGCGACGCTGCGAAACCCGCACCTTCCATGTAATTTTTCTCCAGTACGCGCAGTACGCCCCACAATGCTGCGGCCATGATTGCGGTAGACAGCAGCATGCGGGGAAAGCGGGCGTTAAAACGTGCGTCTGGTTTATAGTGACCACGGGACAGGCTGGTTCCCACGAGGAGCATGGTGTTGACCCAGGCAGCAATGCTGGTGGCGGCGGCGATGCCGACGTGCTGGTAATATGTTGTGAGCAGAAAACTCATCGCTACGTTGACGACAACTGCCGTGATGGCGAAGATCATGGGTGTGCGCGTG
>JANMEM010000347.1:0-2525 GCA_031376985.1 Hyphomicrobiales bacterium | reverse complement strand
TGCTGCGGGTTTGGGGTCTATGTCAAAGCTGGAAGACCCGGACAACTATGACAAGGGTTTCATCCACTGTGATGTGCTGGTCATCGGTGCAGGCCCAGCAGGGTTGATGGCAGCGTTGACGGCGGGCCGTGCGGGTGCCCGTGTGGTGTTGGCAGACGAAGACTTCCGCTTTGGTGGACGCTTGAATGCGGAGACATTTGAAGTTGACGGTAAGGCGGGTGCTGACTGGGCCGCTGCTATCATAGCGGAGCTGGCAGCTTTGCCAAATGTGCGGCTGATGCTGCGCACCACTGTTATTGCGGCTCTTGACCACGGTATTTATAGCGCAGTGGAGCGCGTCTCTGATCACCTCTCTGAACCTTTGCCGGGCAAGCCACGGCAGACGCTGTGGCGCATCTATTCGCGCCACGCCATTCTGGCTGGGGGTGCCACGGAGCGCCCGATTGCGTTCGAAAACAATGACCGCCCCGGCATCATGCTGGCGGGCAGCTTGCGGGCCTATGCCAATCGCTGGGGTGTGAGAGTTGGCGACAAGGTTGCGGTGTTCACCAATAATGCTGATGGCCTTCGCACGGTGCAAGACTTGAAGGCCAAGGGTGTTGATGTTGTTGCCGTCATCGACAGCCGCGATGGTGATGAAGTCATCGACACGTCAGGTCGGCTTGGACTTACGTCGATCACCGTTCGGCGATCAAATGGCAGAACTGAGACTATCGCGACGACTGCGCTGGCTGTTTCCGGCGGCTGGAATCCTAACGTTAATATCACCTCACACCATCGTTCCAAACCTTTCTGGAATGAGGCGATTGCGGCCTTTGTGCCGGGAGAGGGCGGGCCGGCGAATCTTGTGGCGGTAGGGGCGGCGGATGGTCGGTTCTCTACACACGGCGCAATGCATTCTGGTCAGACGCGTGCGCTTGAAGTGTTGAGTGAGTTGGGCATGACAGCAAAAGCGTTCGCCTTGCCGAAGACAGAAGACGGTCCTGTATCGATCAAGCCTTTGTGGTTTGTGCATTCCGGCAAGGGACGTGCGTGGATAGATTTTCAGAACGATGTCACAGTCAAAGACATCAAACTCGCGCATCAAGAAAATTTTACCTCGGTTGAGCATCTGAAGCGCTACACCACACTCGGCATGGCCACTGACCAAGGCAAGACTGGTAATGTCATCGGCCTTGCTGTGATGGCTGAATTGACGGGGCGATCAATTCCTGAAACCGGTACGACTGTGTATCGCCCGCCTTATACACCTGTTGCCTTGGGTACACTTGCGGGACGTTCGCGTGGCAAGGAATTCAAACCCTTTCGTCTCACACCCTCGCACAAATGGGCGACTGAAAAAGGCGCCATATTTGTCGAAGTCGGCATGTGGCTGCGTACACAATGGCTGCCGCGCAAAGGTGAAAGCCATTGGCGGCAATCGGTTGATCGCGAAGTGTTGACGACGCGGAAGTCGGTTGGCATTTGTGATGTCACGACATTGGGCAAAATTGATATTCAGGGCACGGATGCGGGCGCGTTTCTCGACAAGGTTTATGCCAATACTTTTTCAACACTCGCCGTTGGCAAGTGCCGCTATGGGTTGATGTTGCGCGAAGATGGCATTGTCTATGACGACGGCACCACGGCGCGCATGGGGACACATGAATATGTGATGACCACCACAACGGCGAATGCCGTGACGGTGTTCCGTCATCTGGAATTCGTGCGCCAGTGCCTATACCCAGACATGGACGTGCAACTGATTTCGACAACCGAGGCATGGGCGCAATATTCAGTCGCTGGCCCCAATGCCCGCAAGCTGCTTGCGAAGATTGTTGATCAAGATATTTCCGATGCGGCTTTCCCGTACATGGGCGCTGGCAATATTACTGTGTGTGGGGGACTGCGCGCACGACTGTTTCGCATCAGCTTCTCCGGCGAACTGGCCTATGAAATTGCGGTGCCCACGCGCTATGGCGATGCATTGATCCGCAGACTTGTTGAAGCGGGAGAGGAATATGACGCCGTTGTCTATGGTACGGAAACGCTCGGCGTCATGCGCATCGAAAAGGGCCATGTGGCTGGAAATGAGTTAAATGGTCAGTCCACGGCGCTCAACATGGGGCTGGGCAAGATGGTGTCGAAGAAGAAAGACTCAATTGGCATGGCCCTGTCACAGCGAGAGGGTTTGAATGAACCCAATGGCTATCGCCTCGTCGGCGTGAAGCCTGTGAACAAGGCGCAGGCTTTGACAGCGGGAAGTCATTTTCTGGAAATTGGTGCGGCCCCTGTTGTGGCCAATGATGGGGGTTGGCTGACGTCAATGGTCTACTCACCGCATATCGGTTCGCATATTGCTCTCGGTTATCTGAAGGCTGGAGACTTGAAGATTGGCAAGCGCATGCGTGCGGTCAATTTCCTTAATAAAACCGATGTCGAAATTGAAATTGTCAGCCCGCATTTCTTTGACCCCGAGGGAGAACGTCTGCGTGGCTAAGCATGCTCTGAAACCGTTGACTGCTTTGGGCCATGATGCGCCAAAG
>JANMEM010000328.1:0-8112 GCA_031376985.1 Hyphomicrobiales bacterium | reverse complement strand
CCTATGTGCCGACATCAGATGGTGTGAATGATGTTACGTCGGCATCCGGCATGGTTGAAAAAATCATGGCGGATTTAGCCGATGAGCCTTTGTTGTTTGCCTTGGCTTTGCCTGGCATAATACTGGGTGCGCCTCTGGCGGAGGAGTTGATATTCAGGGGTCCGCTGTTTGCTGCACTGCGAACGACGTGGGTCGGGAAAACGGGTGCCGTGGTGCTGACGGCTGCCGGCTGGTCGCTCATTCATGGGGCTTCTGCGCCTTGGTTGTTCGTGTTTTTGATTTTCACCATGGGACTGGTCTTGGGGTGGCTGCTGCTGCGTTTTGGTTCATTGTGGGTGACGTTTGCTGTTCACGCGACCTGGAATGCCTTGAGTTCACTTGCCATTTTTGGTGGAGTGGCAGGGACATGACTACTGTTCGACCTGCGCGGCAAGGTGATGGCTTGGCGCTTGTGGAAACGACGCGGGCGCTGGCGCACTTTCATGGCTACCACGATGGTTTCAAGGCAGTCGCGGATGACTACGAACATGCGCTGTTTTGTGCCTCTCCCATCATTGGGGCGCTGATTGCGGAAGAGAATGATGTTCTGGCTGGTTCTGTAATATGGCACCGCAGCTTCTCCACCAATGCGGGCCGCGAAATCATGTATCTCGAAGATATATCAGTATTGCCGGCATTCCAGCGCAAAGGCGTGGGCAGGGCTTTGATGCGGGCCACCGCACAGGTAGCGCTTGAACGGGGCTACGACGCGATCTTCTGGCTGGTTATGCCATGGAATGAAGTGGCAAAGCAGATGTACCATGCCTGCGGAGCTGAATTGGAAGCGGACCACACTGTGTGCCGGATTAAAGGCGAAGCGTTGAAGGCCTTGGCGCAATGACGATCGTTTCGCTGGTCTTTGCACAGTCAAAAAATGGCGTGATTGGTGCCGGTGGTGGTTTGCCGTGGCATCTTCCCTCGGATTTGAAGCGCTTCAAGGACACAACATTTGGAAAGCCCATTATCATGGGGCGAAAAACCTGGGACAGCCTGCCGCGAAAACCGCTGCCGGGTCGGCAAAATATCGTCATCACACGGCAGAAAAACTGGAACGCCGAGGGTGCCGACGTTGCTGTGACTGTGGGAGCTGCCTTGCGACTTGCAGGTGATGTGCCGGAAGTGTGTGTGATTGGCGGCGGAGAGATTTATCACCTGTTTATGGCTATTGCAGACCGCATATATTTGACTGACGTGGATGTGACTGTCGCGGGGGACACCAATGCCCCTGTTCTTGTTTCCGGTGAATGGGTTGAATTTTCGCGGAACGATCCGATGCAGGGCGAGAAAGATTCAGCCGCGTTCAGCACACGGGTACTCAACCGCTTAAGGTGAAAACTCTGTAATATCGCGGTTATCCCGTCGCACCCATTGGACATTTGGCGGTGTGCTGCCTATATCCGGTGCACGAAACGCTATAGCTTGAGGAATGTGACCGAATGCCGTGGAATAAAGATGACGAAGGTGGTGGACAGGGCCCTTGGGGTCAGGGGCCCAAGAAGCCCGGCAACCAGAATAATTGGGGTGGCGGCAATCGCGGTCCAGGCAGCAACCTTCCACCTGATCTTGATGAGTTGATCCGGCGCGGCAAAGACAGCTTGAAGAACGCCATCCCGGGTGGCGGTGGTCGCAGCAGCTGGCTGGTGCCGCTTGTGTTGGCAGCAGCCTTTGTTGCCTTCAATTCAGTCTACCAGGTCCAGCCAGATGAACGCGGGGTGGTGATGCGGCTTGGCAAATGGAATCGCAATGCTGATCCCGGTTTGCATTTTGCATTGTGGCCCGTGGAACGCATGGAAAAGCCGAAAGTCGGGGCAGTGCGCCAAATCAACATTGGCATGGAAAATAACGAAGCCACCATGCTGACCAGTGACAAGAACATCATCAGCGTCCCGTTCTCGGTGTTTTGGCAGATTTCTGATCCAAAGAGCTATCTTTACAATATCGCGGACCCGGAAGAGGTCATTCAAAACGTGGCACAAAGTGCCATGCGCGAAGTTGTGGGGCAAACCAAGGCGCAGCCCTTGCTGACCAATGGCAAAGACCTGGTGGCCGCCGACGTGATGGAAATAACGCAAAAATTGCTGGATGAATATAATGCAGGCGTGTTGGTCACGGCCGTCAACCTTGGTGACGTTCAGCCACCCGCCGAAGTTGCCAACGCCTTCGCGGAAGTGGTCCGTGCAGGACAAGATCAACAACGGTTGATCAACGAAGCCGAGCAATACAAAAATCAGCAATTGCGTCTTGCCGAAGGTGAAGCAGCAAAGCTGGTGGAAGATGCCAATGCCTACAAGGCTTCAGTTGTGGCGGATGCCCAAGGTGAAGCTTCGCGGTTTGTATCGATCTATGATCAATACAAGATTGCCAAAGATGTGACACGCGAACGCATGTTCCTTGAAACCATGGAACAGGTGCTTGGCCGCACCAATAAAATCATCATCGGCAGTGGCAAGGATGGGCCAGGCGTTGTGCCATATCTGCCGCTCCCTGAACTTCAGAACCGCCCCGCGGCAGTGAAGCAGGACTGAGGACAGAGATCATGACTATTGTAAAAAACCTTTTTGGCTTTATCGTCGCGGCTGTTTTCGCGCTGTTTTACATGAGCTATTTTATCGTCAACGAAAAGCAGAAAGCACTTGTGCTGCGCTTTGGTGACATCAACCGCATTGTTGAAGAGCCGGGCCTTTATTTCAAACTGCCTTTCGCTGATACGGTGACGACAATCGAAGACCGCATTATGGTGTGGGAAATGAACGATCGTCCGGTGCAGGACATTGCATCACAGGTCTACAATGTTGATGCCTTGACACTGGTGCGCATCAAGGACGCGCGCAAGTTCCGTGAAACACTTGGTGCCGATCTTGATCAGGCACGGTTGCGGGTAGCGGCGCGTATGGACGCTGCACTTCGGCAAACCTATGGTCGTCGTTCCTTTGACGCTGCCTTGTCGTCTGACCGTGCAGTGATGATGCGCGAGATACGCGATCAATTGCGCCCGGAGGCAGATCAACTCGGCCTCGAAATTGTAGACGTGCGTGTGCGCCGTACGGACCTCAGTGCCAATGTTCTCGACCAGACCTACGCCCGCATGGAATCGGAACGCAATGCCTTGGCTGCCGATATTCGTTCGAAAGGCGAGGCAACCAAGACCCAACGCAACGCCGAAACCAGTCGCGCTTACACTGTGAAGTTGGCAGAAGCCCGCAAGCAATCTGAAATTTTGCGCGGTGAAGGCGATGCGACACGAAACAAGGTCTATGCTGACGCTTACCAGAAAGATCCTGAGTTCTTCGCTTTTTATCGTTCGATGCAGGCCTACTCAAAGAGTCTGGGGGCTGATGGCACGACTTTGGTGCTTGATCCGAAGAGCGAATTCTTTAAATATTTTGGCACGCAAAAAGATAGTTCTCAGCTTCCTACCACGCCTCAATGACAGAGCATTTGCTGTTGGCCCTCGGTCTCGTACTAGTGATCGAGGGCCTCACTTATGCCTTGGTTCCCCGTCACATGCAGAACATGATGCGTATGTTGCAGGACAAGCCGCCGGAGCAGTTGCGGGTGATGGGAACAGTTGTCTTGGCACTTGGTGTTTTGGTTGTTTGGTTGGTGCACACATAATTTGATCTGATGGAGATGAGGCGATGAAACGGCAACAGGCAGTGACTTGGTTTTTTGGTGCGGTTGCACTGTCAGCACTTTTGGTGGGAACGCCGCAAAGCCTGATGGGGCCAACTCCGGCCTCTGCCCAGCAGACGCAGATACTGCCGAACATCGCCGATTTGGCCGACAAGCTTTTGCCCGCTGTTGTTGAAATATCTGTGGAAAGCAAAATGCCGGGCGGTGGTGGGCCAACTGTTGCACCGGAAATGTCTCCTATGCCGGAAGACTCTCCGTTCAAGGACTTTTTCGACGACTTCTTCAAAAAGAAGCAGGGACAGGGTGATCAACCAGGTGGTCGCACCGTCAGCTCAATGGGCTCCGGGTTCATTGTTGATGCATCGGGTTTGGTGGTCACCAACAACCATGTGGTTGAAGGTGCTGAATCCATCCAGATTCACATGCAGGACGGCACGGTAATGAAAGCCGAACTGGTGGGCCGCGATCCGAAGACCGACCTTGCGGTGATCCGCGTAAAGCCAACCAAACCATTGCCGACGGTGACATTCGGTGACAGCGACAAGTTGCGCATAGGTGAATGGGTTATTGCCATCGGCAATCCGTTTGGCCTTGGTGGCTCCGTATCGCTGGGCATTGTGTCAGCGCGTAATCGCGACATCAATGCCGGTCCTTATGATGACTTCATTCAAACCGATGCTGCTATCAACAAGGGCAATTCCGGTGGGCCACTGTTCAATCTGGATGGTCAGGTCATGGGCATCAACACCGCAATTTTCTCGCCATCAGGTGGGTCGGTTGGCATCGGGTTTTCGGTTCCTGCCAACACCGCCAAGGGCGTGGTTGATCAGCTTGTAAAATATGGTGAAACGCGGCGCGGTTGGCTGGGTGTGCGGGTTCAGTCCATGTCGGACGAGATCGTTGAAAGCATGGGCCTTCCGAAAAATTCTGGCGCATTGGTGGCAGACGTGACGGAGGGCAGCCCCGGCAAGGCCGGTGGCATTGAGCCCGGTGACGTGATCACTGAGTTCAACGGCAGACTGATCAAGGACATGAAGGAATTGCCAAAAGCCGTTGCTGCCACAGATATTGGTGCGACTGTTGTTGTGAAAGTCATCCGCAAGGGCAAAGAGATGGCGTTGAACGTCACCATTGGTCGATTGGAAGACGGTGAGAAATTGGTCGCCGCAGATGACAAGAAAAAGTCTGATGCTGCCGGAGCCACAACGGTGACAACACTCGGCATGACAGCCGCGACTATGACCGATGAATTGCGCGAACGCTACAAGGTCGAAGAAAAGGTCAAGGGTGTTGTGATCACCGAAGTTGCACAGGACGGTGCTGCCATGGAAAAGGGCCTCGAAGTGGGCGACGTTATCATGGAAGCGGGCGGCAAGCCCGTGGAAGTGGCGGGTGACATTTCCAAGGCCATCGAAGAGTCAACGAAAGCCGGAAAAACCTCCGTATTGATGCTGACCGCCAAGGCCGGCAAAAGTGCTGAAACGCGGTTCATTGCGTTGAAGATCAAGAAGTAACCACTGGCACAGCACTTGCTTCGTGAAATGATCACGGAGCAATTTGAGACATGCAAAAAATCGAGCGTTACGCGAACGTTGACGGGTTGCGGCTTGTCTGTGCGCTTGCTGTTGTGTTGTTTCACTATGGTTACCGTGGCAGCCTTGAGGGGCTCTATGCGCCGTTACTGCCCTGGACCGCAATTTCTGAGCCGATGAAGTATGGCCACATTGGCGTCCATATCTTTTTTTGCATCAGCGGATTTGTCATCGCCTATTCCGCAGCGGGCCGTTCGGCCTTCAGTTTTGCCACAGCACGGTTTGCCCGGATATATCCCACGTTTATTTTGTGTCTGACGATTTTGTTTCTTGCGAGGTTATTGTGGGGTGATCCTGAACTTCCCATAACTATGGCGCAATATATCGCGGGTTTTGCCGTTTTTCCGAAGCTGTTCGGACAGGAATTTCTCAGCGGCGTCTATTGGTCCATTGTTGTTGAATTGTTGTTTTATGCCTGGGTGTTTGCCCTGCTATTGACCGGCTTTTTCCAACGATTTTCGCTGCACATCATTGCTGCGTGGTTGGCTTTGTCTGCTGCAAATGAATTGGTGTTGGGAAATGCAGCACTGCGCATGGTCCTCATCACCGAATTTGCGCCGTACTTTGCCTTTGGCATGTTGTTGCAACATGTGCAGGTGGCGCGTCGGTTGACATGGTCAGTGGCTATGTTGATGGGCATTGCTGTTTCTCTGGGCGTTGCAGTGTTGTTGCGTGAAACTGCGGATATTCGCTCAACCTATCACATCGCCATGTCCGACTTTACATCCATTGCCTTGCTGTTGGCTGGTCTTGCAGCGCTGGTGTGGGCGGTTGAAGTCAAAGGGCCACTTCTGCCTTTATCTGTTCTGGCATGGGCTGGCGGCATTAGTTATCCGCTTTACCTGTTGCATGAAGGGTTGGGACAAGTGGCGTTTGTGAGATTGCGACAACAGGTGGATGGTGTGATTCTGTTTGGAACCACTGTTCTGGCTGTGGTTTTACTGGCCAGTGCCGTGTGGTGGTGGTTTGACCGCCACGCTGTGCCTTGGACGCGGCACAAGCTGGATGGACTGGCCTTGCCTCAATTTGCAGCATTGCGGGCCAAATTTTCGGCGCTGTGAAAAAACAGGCACAACCATGCAAATTGTGCATTGCAACATTATTGTGCATTGCACAATAGTATGCTAGGGGGCGGTTAACCTTAACCTTGGAGATGCCCCAATGATCTTAGAACTCAAGCCTGAAACCGAAGCTGCCATCCGCGCCCGTGCCCATCAAATCTGGGAAGAAGAGGGCCGCCCGAATGGTCGCCAAGACATCCATTGGCAACGCGCCTATGACGCCATTGTTGACGTTGCATCAGTTGCGCCAACAGCAAAGCGCGCCGCTCCCCAAGTCGACAACGCGTTGTCAATTGAACCAACAAAACAAGTTGCGCCCAACAAGCCAGCCCGCGCCAAAGCGCCTGCAAAAAAGAAATAAAGTCAATCTATTGGGGGCAGCGTTGGCCGCCCCCTGTTGCATTATTTCCTGAACGCCATGACGTCCTCCGCATGCATGGCCTTGCCATGCTTTGCAAAGAGGTCACGACCGCTTTTCGGGTGTTCGTGGAAGGTCGGAATGTCGAAGTCTTCGGTGGTTGCCGCTGTCGGCGTCAGGTGATCGTGTATCCATTTTCGTTCGCGCATGTGGGCGAGGCGCTTGTCGCTTTTTTCCGACTCATTCGGAACATTGGGGACGAAGGGATTCTGACGAACGGAACGGGTCATTGTACACTCCACGTTGTTGAACCAAGTGAATAGGACTCTGTCACACCATTGATGTGGTCCTGATCCGAGCCGCATTCAAGGGGAAGTGTGACGCCCCAAAACTTAATGACTGGTTAACGTGCAGTGCGGAAAACGTGCTGCATTGCCCACCATTGTTTCCGCGCCAGCGCCCCTCTATACCGCAGCCACATTCAAATCATTTGTGGTTCACCATGCTCGACACCAAATTCTCTCCAGCCGAAATTGAAGCTCGCCTCTATAAAGCGTGGGAAGATGGTGGCTATTTCAAGCCGGGCCGCAAGCCAAAAGCCGAGCCCTATACCATCGTTATTCCGCCGCCCAATGTGACGGGTTCACTGCATATGGGCCATGCGCTGAACAACACCATCCAAGATATTCTGGTGCGCTTTGAGCGTATGCGCGGCCGTGACGTGCTGTGGCAACCGGGCACTGACCATGCGGGCATTGCCACGCAAATGGTGGTAGAGCGTTTGTTGAAGGCTGAGAATAAAACTGACCGGAAGACCATGGGCCGTGAGGCCTTCCTGAAGCGCGTGTGGGAATGGAAAGCCGAATCCGGTTCAATTATCACGCAGCAGCTCCGCCGTTTGGGTGCGTCCTGCGACTGGTCACGTGAACGCTTTACCATGGATGAGGGCCTGTCAAAAGCCGTCGTCAAAGTGTTTGTGCAACTCTATAAGGATGGCTTGATTTACAAGGACCAGCGCTTGGTGAACTGGGATCCGGTATTCGAAACCGCCATTTCCGATCTTGAAGTTGAGACCAAGGACGTGAAGGGGGCCATGTGGTCCTTCGCCTATCCGCTGGCGGATGGTCCGGTGGATGGTATCACTGAAATCGTGATTTCGACGACGCGGCCCGAAACCATGTTGGGCGACGGTGCTGTTGCTGTTCACCCATCAGACGAGCGCTATAAAAAGCTTGTCGGCAAATTGGTGCGGCTGCCAATTGCGGAACGCTTGATCCCGATTATTGCCGATGAATATCCTGATCCGGAATTTGGCACCGGTGCGGTGAAAATCACCGGTGCACACGACGAGAACGACTTTCATGTGGCCAAGCGCAACAACATTCCTCTGATCGTGTTGATGGATAAAAAAGCGCGGATGATTTCGACG
>JANMEM010000322.1:0-2300 GCA_031376985.1 Hyphomicrobiales bacterium | reverse complement strand
TGTTTTCATTCATGCATCCCGCGTCCCCCGCGATGCCAGACTCAAAACCCACCTCAAGCAATGCCCCGATGTGAGAGCATTTCGACGGAAGGTCAAGAGCTGTTGTGGAGGTGGATGATATCAAACTCAAGGGCGGTTTTTATATGGCGACCGCCGATTTTTCAGCAAATCGGGGCGGTTAGTAGGCTTGCCGCCCACATGAGTCAACCCTTCAGGCGGGCCTCGCGGCGGCGTTGGACGGATGATAAAATATTGAGTGATTCCCTGTATTTGGCAACCGTTCTTCGGGCAATATCCACGTCCTCACGCTTGAGAATGTCCACAATGTCATCGTCAGACAGAATGTGATCTGCGTTTTCACCAGCAATCAAGTCCTTGATGCGATGACGGATCGACTCGGCCGAGTGACCGTCCCCCGTGCCATCATTGTTGGCGATGGCATTGGTAAAGAAATACTTCAACTCAAAGGTGCCGCGCGGCGTTGCAATATACTTGTTGGACGTCACCCGGCTGACGGTTGATTCGTGCATGCTGATGGCGTCGGCCACCACCTTCAGTGTGATGGGTTTCAGATGGCTGATACCGTTGACCAGAAACGCGTCCTGCTGGGACACGATTTCACGGGACACTTTCAAAACGGTTTTGGCCCGTTGATCAAGGCTTTTGACCAACCATGCGGCTTGCGCGTGGCAACCTGCGAGGAACAGTTTGTCCTCTTCACGATTGGTATTGCGGGCGACATTGGCCATATATTGATTGTTGACCAGCACACGCGGCAGGGTTTCGCTGTTGAGTTCAACCATCCAGGTGCCATCGGGTGCGGCCCTGACAAACACATCAGGGACGACGGGTGAAACAGGATCAGAGCCGAAGGCATGGCCCGGTTTTGGGTTGAGAGCGCGCAGTTCGACCAGCATATCATTCAGGTCTTCCTGACTGACCTTGCAGATGCCACGGAGCGCCACAAAATCACGCCGTGCAACCAAGGGCAAATGGTCCACCAGCGCTTCCATGGCCGGATCAAGCCGATTGAGTTCGCGCAATTGCAGTTTGAGACAATCTGCCAAATCGCGGGCAAAGACACCTGGCGGATCAAAGGTGCGCATTACGTTGTAAACGGTTTCTACCTGTTCTGTCGTTGCGCCCAACATCTCAGCCAAACTGAGTGGATCACCGGTGACGTAACCAGTTTCGTTGACCATGCCGATGATGTGCTGGCCGATGAGCAAATCGCCTTGCTTTGCAAAGTTCAAATTAAGTTGACCCGTAAGGTGTTCCGTCAGGCTGATTTCACGTGACAGAGACGAGGCATAGTCCTGATCTTCACCATCCAGCGACAAATGCCCGGACGTCCGTAAGCTCGACCAGCCGGAATCCCGCATCATGGCCTGACCGTCGGCAGAGGCTGCGGGGGCAGAACTCTGAGCTTCCACTTCACCGGGGCCACCTGAACCCGCAGTGGCGAAACTCTGGTCAAGCCGTTCAGGCAAAACATCAGCGACGTGTACCTGCGCCTTTTCACCGCCATCGCCATGGTCCAGCAAAGGGTTCCGCTCAATCTCGGCTTCAACGAAAGCTTGCAATTCAATGGACGACATCTGCAACAGCTTGATGGCCTGTTGCAGTTGCGGGGTCATGACCAGGGATTGACCCTGTTTCATGACAAGTCTTTGAGAGAGCGCCATCAGACCCGTATTACCTTAAAGATTGAAGGAATTGCCAAGATCCAATGGCCGCACATGGGTAAGGTTAACAGACTTTGACAGTGGTAGGCCCATAGCGTATTTTAGTTTGAAGTCGATGCTCTCCCGCACACCGTCATTCCAAACGCGAAACGAAGCGTAGCGAAGTGAGCGATTTGGAACCCCGCTTTGGCTGCAACCAGTTGAACACGTTGACAGAAAGCGGGGTTCCAAATCACTTGTTCCGCTTCGCTACACGCGTGTTTGGAATGACGCCTTGTGGATATGCTGACTTTCCCCGGATACCCGTGCTCCTACGCGGGAATGACGGCGTGGGGGAGTCTGGCCAAATCAGAGAGATTGCAAAACAGCGAAAAGACCTAGCGGCATTTATCGAGGACCTGCAATGAAAACAAAACGGGACACAAAATTTGGAAAAGACCTGGCCCAGTCCCTCAGCGAGGTCTTGGCACACCTGCAGGGTAAGGGTACGGCCATTGTGCACAAGCCACTGAGTCCGATCGAAGTGCGCAAACAGGCCCGCCTCACCCAAGCCGAAATGGCGCCCTTGATGGGCATGAGCCTGTCCGGCTACCGCAAGTGGGAACAAGGCGAGCG
>JANMEM010000298.1:0-11466 GCA_031376985.1 Hyphomicrobiales bacterium | reverse complement strand
GTGGCCTGGGTGGCATCACGGTCAAAAGGGTTGAGACGGATAGCTTAACAACTCTCATTCCACACTGGAACCCCGAGCCATTCCTGCCTATAAGGGCTTCGAAAAACCACTTCAGGGACCATCATGCCCTTCCAACTTCTCGACTTCATTCTCGCCGGCATCATGCTTGTGTCCGGCATTCTGGCTCTGGCGCGCGGCTTTACCCGCGAAGTGCTGTCACTGATTGCCTGGGGCGCTGCTGCTGTTGCAGCCTATTTCGCGATCCAGCAAAAGCCGTTGCTCGACCTTGTTACACCTTACGTGGACAAGCCCATGCTGGCGCAAATCGCCGTTGGTGCCGTCGCCTTCATAATCACGTTGATCATTGTCTCCATCATCTCGGTCAAGATTTCAGATCGCGTCGTTGATTCTTCCGCTGGTGCTTTTGATCGGACCTTGGGTTTGATCTATGGCCTGGCACGCGGACTTGTACTCGTTTCAATCGCATACCTGTTTTATGGCTGGTTGCAGCCACCTGAAAATCAGGAAGACTGGATCCGCAATGCACAATCACTCCCGGTGATCCAGAAAGTCAGCGATGTTCTGGTGGGTGTTATCGCGAAAGTAAATCCGGACGCCGCGCAAAATTTGACGAAATCCACATTGAGCAATCCGCAAGGTGCCGTCGTTCCGCCTGCACCTGGAGAAACCGGTTATTCAAACGGACAAACCCAAGGGCTCGATAATCTTGTGGATGGTCAAGCGCAGCCCCCCAAACCCGCAGATGGGACAAACACAAACCAATGAACGATATCAACGAGTTCGACTTGGATGCTGACACGCTGCGTGAAGAATGTGGCGTGTTTGGCATTTATGGCCACGCTGACGCTGCGGCCTTGACCGCACTCGGCTTGCATGCCCTGCAACATCGCGGGCAGGAAGCTGCGGGCATCGTGTCTTACAACGAAGGCCGCTTCCATTCCGAACGCCGTATGGGTCTGGTCGGTGACCACTTTTCGTCTGCTGCCACCATTGAGCGCCTCAAAGGCCAGGCCGCCCTCGGCCATGTGCGATATTCAACAACGGGTGAAACCATCCTGCGCAACGTGCAGCCGCTGTTTGCCGAATTGGCGGCAGGTGGCTTTGCAGTGGCCCACAACGGTAATCTCACCAACGGCCTGACGCTGCGGAAAGAACTGATTGCTCACGGTGCGATTTGCCAATCCACATCAGACACGGAAGTGATCCTGCATCTTGTCGCCCGTGCACAAAAACCCAAACTCATTGACCGCTACATCGAAGCCTTGCGCCGCCTTGAGGGGGCCTATGCTCTCGTCTGCCTCACAAATAAAAAGCTGATCGGTGCCCGTGATCCGCTCGGCATCCGCCCGTTGATGCTGGGCAAACTCAATGGTGCCTACATCCTCTGTTCCGAAACCTGTGCTCTCGACATCATCGGCGCAACCTTTGTGCGCGAAGTTGAAAACGGCGAAGTTGTGGTGATTTCCGAAGACGGCATTGAAAGTCATTGGCCTTTTCCGCGCCAGCCCGCCCGCCCCTGCATTTTTGAATACATTTATTTTTCGCGTCCAGACTCAGTGTTGGGCGGAAAGTCAGTCTACGATGTGCGAAAACAAATGGGCCGCCAACTGGCGCTTGAATCCCCAGCTGACGTTGACGTGATCGTGCCGATTCCCGACTCCGGAGTGCCTGCTGCCCTGGGCTATGCAGAACAGCTGAAAGTGCCATTTGAACTTGGTATCATCCGCAATCATTACGTTGGTCGCACTTTCATTGAGCCGACACAAACCATCCGCTCGCTGGGCGTGAAGCTGAAACACAACGCCAACCGCGCTGTGGTCAAGGGCAAGCGGGTTCTGTTGATAGATGATTCAATCGTGCGTGGCACAACATCAGTCAAAATTGTACAGATGATGTATGACGCCGGGGCCACCGAAGTCCACATGCGCATCGCTTCACCGCCCATCAAACACCCGGATTACTACGGCATCGACACGCCGGAAGAAAAATCTCTTCTGGCCGCTACGCACACACTTGAGGAAATGCGCAAATTCATTGGAGTAACTTCACTGGCATTCCTGTCGGTTGAAGGTGTTTACAAGTCTATGGGCCTTGAAGGCCGCAACAATTTAAGGCCACAGTTTACCGACCATTGTTTTACCGGTGAATATCCTACCCGCATTACTGACCACATTGGCGAAAGTGCCAAACAGCAACTTTCCCTTCTCGCTGAAGCAGGTTGACCATGACCAGACGACTTGAAGGCAAGGTGGCCCTCGTCACCGGCGCATCCCGTGGGCTTGGATATGCCACCGCATTGCACTTGGCCAAGGAAGGCGCACATATCATCGCCACTGCCCGCACCAAAGGCGGGCTTGAGGAATTGGACGACGCGGTAAAAGCCGCAGGTTCCAGCGCCACATTGGTGCCCATGAACATTACAGACCTTGATGCCATTGACCGCTTGGGTGCCGCGATTTTCGAGCGCTGGAAAAAGCTGGATATTCTGATCGGCAACGCAGGCACCTTGGGAAAACTCACACCGCTTGCGCATGTTGATCCGAAAGTCTGGGATGAATCATTGACAGTCAATCTGACATCCAATTATCGGCTGATCCGCTCCATGGATGCATTGCTGCAAGCAGCCCCCCATGGCCGGGCAGTTTTCGTCACGTCAGGTCTTGCCCAAAAATGCTTTCCCTATTGGGGTACATACTCCGTCGGCAAAGCAGCACTTGAAGCATTGATGAAAACCTATGCCGGCGAAGTGGCCACCTCCAACATGCGTGTCAATTGTTTCAGCCCCGGCCCCACCCGTACAAAAATGCGTGCAACGGCCATGCCGGGACAAGACCCGGAAACCTTGCCAACGGCAGATGAAGTTTCAGCCCAGATGGTGGCGATGTGCTTGCCTGAATTCGCAGACAATGGTGGCGTTTGGAAATATGACGCCAAGGGATTGTTCAAGCAGTTCTGAGTATATAGCTTGAGGCGCATGCTTCGGGGCATCGCAAGTAGGCGATGCACCTCAGCATGAAGAAGTGTTTTGTGTTGAGTGCATTTTGCTCCCCTCATGCTGAGGTGCGAGCCCTTGCGAGCCTCGAAGCATGCGCCTCAGACTCACTTCTTCGTATCGTAAGGATTGTCCCCGCCACCGCGCAGGCTGAACCTGATCGGCGTGCCATTAAGATCAAAGGCTTCCCGCAATCCATTGGTCAAATACCGCAGATAGCTCTCCGGCAGTTTCTTCAATTGATTGCCGAAAATCGCGAATGTTGGCGGCCTTGCATTGGCCTGTGTTGCGTAGCGGATCTTGATGCGGCGACCGCCCGGCGCTGGCGGTGAGTTGCGTTCAACCGCACCTTCGAGCCAACGGTTCAGCTTTGATGTAGTGACACGGGCGTTCCACTTTTTGTCGGCCTCGGTCACCGCCTTCATCAAGCCATCAATGCCCTTGTTGCGAATGGCAGACAGTGTGACCAATGTGACGCCTCGAATTTCCGGCAGCACGTCTTCCAATTTACTTTTGTAGGCATCGAGAACCTTTTGCTTGTTCTCGACCGCGTCCCATTTCGAAAGGGCAATGACCACCGCCCTGCCCTCCCGGCCCACCAAGTCAGACAGCGTCAAATCCTGGCGTTCAATATCCAGCGTCGCGTCAATCAACACTACCACGCATTCGGCAAAGCGAATGGCACGCATGGCGTCGGACACCGACATTTTCTCGATCTTTTCCTGCACACGGGATTTTCGGCGAATGCCTGCCGTGTCCCACAGCTTGATGTCGCGTCCCCGCCAGTTCCACGCACTTGAAATCGCATCGCGCGTGATGCCAGCCTCTGGTCCGGTCAACATGCGGTCTTCACCAAGCATGGCATTAACCAGTGTGGACTTGCCCGCATTCGGTTGGCCGATGATAGCAAGACGCAAAGGCCGTTTTGGATCATACTCCCAGTCCTTGTCGGACTCTTCTTCCGTGATCTCGACGTTGGTATCCGGCACATCGGGTGCCTTCGCCATGACGATCGGGCGAAGCGCTTCATAGAGACCATCAAGCCCTTCGGCATGTTCAGCCGAAATCGCCAGCGGCTCACCAAATCCCAAGCCATAACCTTCGGCCAAACCCGGCACCACAGCGCGGGTTTCGGCTTTGTTTCCAATGAGAATAACATGCTTGTTGAGCTTGCGAATACGCGCGGCAAATTCCTTGTCCGTTGGCGTCACACCAGCACGGGCATCGATGACAAACAAAATGACATCAGCTTCGCGGGCAGCGACCTCCGACTGGTCGCTCATGCGGGCTTCGAGCGAGCCTTTGCGGGCTTCGTCCAAGCCAGCAGTATCATACAAGGTAAAGGCCAACTCGCCCAAGCGGCCTGCGCCTTCACGACGGTCACGGGTTACGCCCGGTGTATCGTCAACAATAGCGACCTTCTGCCCGACAAGACGATTGAACAGCGTGGATTTGCCAACGTTAGGACGGCCCAGAATTGCGACAACAGCGGTCATTGATCGGCTGTGCCCGCGGCTTCTTGATCAACTCCTGAAGCACAGTTCGCATCAACTGCCGGATCACAGGGGGCCGCATCCGTGGTTTTGCCGGGCCTTGGATTCACCTGTTGGTCTGCAGGCAAAATATCTTCGCGCTGCCCCGGCAAGACCGTGTCATTGCGTTGTCCCGTTAATTTCTTGAATGAGCCGCATCCTGTCAGCAGCATAGCAGCGACAGCCAAGACAACAATCGTGCGCGACAATCTCATTTCTTCACCAATTCTGGCGCTATCAATTGAACCATGACCTGTGCCCGTTGCTTCAAAGCCTGGGGTGCTTCGGGATCAGCAAAAATCGCATTCATGTAACGGTCAGCCATAGTGAAATCCTTCACGCGATAAGCCGACAAACCAAAAATTTCCCGCGCTGCATGACGCCAGGGATTGCCCTCCTTGTCAAATGTGCCAAGTTTAGACAACAACTCATCAGGGGTTGATTTATCGACCAGCAGATATCCCTGCCGGATGCGGGCCAGATCGGCCAAAACAGGATCAGTCGCCTTGTCAGCAATGATCGCGTCATATTCCGCAATTGCTTTTTCCAAATCGCCCTTTTCGGCAACCACGGCTGCACCGCGCAATTTACCCAACTGGGCAAAGCCCGAATGCTTCACCGCTGCAAGGGCAGCCAATGCATCATCATATTTTCCGTCATTGGCCTTTTGCACAGCGTCCAAGTAAACCACTGACGCAACATCAGCCTGTGTGCGCTGATAATATTTCCAGCCTTCAAACGCTGCAACGCCAAGCACTATCAAAACAACCAGCGCCATCAACTTGGCACCGTGGCGGTCGTAGAGTTTTTTATATTCATCCTGGCGGACTTCCTCGTCCACTTCCCGGATCAGTGATTCATCTGTCACGTCTTTAGGCCCTCAAATCTGATGAGCGGGGCGTAAAGCAGCCACAGGGCCAAATCAAGGCATATCGGTAACGGTAAACGCAGCAATCAACCCGGAATCACAGCGTTCCGCCATCAAACTTTGAATGGCCCAGGTGCCTGGATTATCGGCAACCATCAAAACCTGTGTTTGGACTTTGGCTGGAATGACCAGAGTATCGGTCCAAAAGGGAAGAGTTTGCGGTCCATCAACGTCCGGCCCCAACGGCACTTGCAAGCTCCATACATGGCCATGCACATGCAAAACTTGCTCAAAGGCAGTCTTGTTGTTGAAATTTAACCTCAGTACTTCGCCTGTTTTTGCACCAAATAGCGGTGGACTATCCAAGCCCGCGCTGCCACCAATGGCCCAAGCCAGACCTTGTTCCAACATGGCCCGCAAATCCAAAACGTCCTTGCCGACTTTGGCCTTCTGCAAGCCACCCTTCACCCCACCCTCAATCGCAACCTCAATTTCGCGCGGCGTAGCTGTGAAATCAATTTGCGGAACAGGGTTTGGAGGAAGGTGGGTATCCCGCGGAAAAGTCTTTCGGCCATAGCCGGTAGCATCCAGAAATGCCGCCTCTACCACATCTTCAAACAGGTCCAAGGCAATCACAATCTGCTCTTGTGCTTCGGTCACCAAAATGTCGACCCGCTGACCTGGAGCAAGTTCGATGGATTGCAGTCCAAGCGGAATGGGCCAAACTGGCTGGCCGTCCAAAGCAATGACTGCTCCCTCAATACCTTTGAAAATCACATTCATGCTGCGTGTGTTTGCCACGTTCAGCAGGCGCAAGCGTGCCGGCTTTTCCGGGTCCAATGCGATACGTGGTTTAAGTCTGCCATTGACAGTAAACCAGTTGCCCAGCCTACCCTCACCGGCAGCCCGGTCGAGATTGGAAAAATCCTCTTCAATTTTGCCGTCATCACCCAATGACCAGTCGTCGAATATCAATGGAACATCCTGAAAATTTTGATCCGCCACCTCATCGACAATGAGCATGCCCGACAGCCCCATCTCTCTTTGCTTCGAAGCATTCAGCAATGGTCCGAACCAGAATGTTCCTGCATCAGGCGGTGTGAAAACAACTTCTACACCGGTTGAGTCACGCTCTGACACTTGCACCGTCATCATCTCGGTGGGTCCGCGCACACCGAAAAAATGCAACCAGATCGCTTCATCCAACTCGTTGAACAAACGAAGCCGCACCTCTTGGCCCTGTCTGGCGTGAATGATAGGTTGGCCGGATGCGGTGCTAAAATACCAATGATCCGTAGGCGGACTTTCAGGGCTCAACAATTGCGAGCGGGTTTTGGCAGCTGTCAAATTTTGTGCGGTGGATTGTTCTTCCGCCCACGCTGGCTTCCCGACCATTGCCAAAGGCAGGCCATAGGCGAATTGCCGCCGATTCATGTGCCACGTCGTCATGATGTCATGCTTAACGGGATTCGCGGCAATTTGGTGACGTTATCGTTGCAACTCTTTCAGGCTGTAGCCGGGTTCCAGATTGCTCAGGTTACTCAGTGTTTCATAGAGGAAATTCTGCAAGACAGGTACCATGTCTCCAGCCAAGCCCTGCAAGTCTCCCTGCACAAAGGCGCGAAACGAAAAACGCCGATGGCCAATGGCAGACGCAACAGGCGCTGGCAAAAAAGGTATGGTCAACGATCCGTCGTCCTCCGGCCAGCTTGAACGCACCAGCAGATTGCGCACCGGTACGAACAAATCCAATCCCATATACTTTTGGAAAGACTTTGCTGCCTTCAGTGACGTAAAACTTTCATCCACCACGAAAAAAAGAAAAATCCGGAACCCCGCCTTTTTGCATTCTGCAAAAAAATCCAGATCACGTTCTGCGGCGAAAAAATTTTCTGTATGTCGCGCTGGCAAATCAATTACATAATCCCGGCCCGGTGCCGCAAGAATCGTATCAAACAGTTTCATCTGACCCGTGATCGCTGCAAAATCTGCCAGTGCCGTGCGGCCCGGAAAGTAATTCCGCAGAGGGCCTTCGGGTGCATCCGTGTCAACGACGAAAGGATCACGCCCGTCCAGCATCAAATAATCGACCAGCAAACGCGCCAGCAATGTTTTGCCGTTACGGTGCTGGTCGGATGCGACGATATAAATTGTAGGCTGAACGGCCATGGGGCCTGTCAGGCGGGTTTAAGCCCGCCCGCCTGTAACGATGTCCTGCAACATTTTCACACGGCCAAATTGCTCGTCAATCTCGGCACACCATTTGCGGACATAACCACGCAATACAAATGAGAATTTACCCTGCGATCCATCGGCGGCTCGGTTATCGATAAAATCCTTGAAGGTTACGCCAGCAACATCAACCTGCTCGTAGGCCATCTCGTTCAGCTTCGGAATGTCGATTTCATGGGATTTGCTGATCTGCGTGAAGTACTTGCGATAGGTAGATTCATCCCATTCGAAAAAATTAGTTTCGTTGATAGAGTTTCGCGCCACTACATATTCAACACCGGAAAGATATTTGGAAATTTCACCAATTTCGTCCAATGACGCAATTGATGGTCCGACGACATGCACAAGGCCAAGAGTGAACATGCCATTGCGTGCGGCTTCGAGAACTCCAATTCGCTCGAAAAGGTCCAGTGAATAAGACAAGTTGCCAGCTTTGAAATCCACAACAGTCACCGGAACATTCGCAGTTTCCATTGTATCAAGCACACGCATCTGGTGAGCAACGTTGTTCAAATCGATGATTTCCGTGATGGACGGGTAAAATCGTTGCAGTGAACCGCGTGGGTTTTCTGTGTCAAAGGCCCGCGTCAAAACGTTTTTGCGTGCGAAATAGTCCAGCAAGGCACGGGATGCGGTTGTTTTGCCGACGCCGCCTTTGTCTGCACCGACGAGAATGAGTGTTGGTTTCATTTTAGGGCCCCGCTATGTGTTTTTCAAAAGATTAACGAGAACTGCCATATCACAGCTTATTCATTGAGTATATTTGGTATTTAAGGTTAATGCTGAGGCAAATTATTTCAACTTGGAGTTTTGCATGACCTTATTGGCACTTTGCATTTTTGTGTTTGGCATTGTTCATCTGAACACTGCAATTCCAAAATGGCGAGACCATGCCAGGAAAACATTCGGTAAGGCTTACGGACCAGTCTATGGAGTTTTAAGTCTGCTGTTGTTGGTGGCTTGCCTTTGGGCATTCCGGAATGCAGAAGTTCAGCCCTTGTATGAACCGCCAGCCTGGGGCCGCCACGCCAACTTCGGACTTTCCTTGATCGGGTTTGTTTTTGTTGGAATTTTCCTGTTTCGCGGTTCTTGGCGCAACGCCTTGAAGTATCCCATGGCCGTAGGCGTCAGCATGTGGGCCCTCGGTCATTTGTTGGCAAATGGCGATACGCGCGCCATTTTGTTGTTCGGCGGACTGGCACTGTTTGCGATTCTGCATGCAGTTTTGAAATCACGGTCGGGCACTTTTGTTCCGTCTGAGGTGCGAACCGGCCACAACCTCATGTCGGTTCTGGCAGGCGTGGCCTTATACGGTTTGGCAGCACAGCTGCACGTGGTCATAGCAGGTGTCCCGCTCGTAACATTGCAATAGTGTTCAAAATGGACGAATGAAAATCATGTCACAACACATAGCCATGAAACGCCGCACTGCACCTGATATTCAAAACCGCAAGGGTGGGGAGCCGATTGTTGCGCTCACGTCCTACCACGCCCACACAGCGGCCATAGCTGATAAATACGTTGATTTTCTGCTGGTTGGCGATTCTCTTGGCATGGTCATGCACGGCTTTGAATCCACCCTGCCCGTGCCGCTGGACCTGATGATCATGCATGGCCGTGCCGTCATGCGCGGAGCCAAACAGTCGTTGATCGTGGTGGATATGCCTTTCGGATCTTATGAGGAAAGCCCGCAACAGGCTTTCCGCAACGCCGCCAAAGTGGTGAAGGAAACCGAATGCGGTGCCATCAAACTGGAAGGCGGAAAACGCATGGGAGATACCATCCGCTTCCTGTCTGAACGTGGCATTCCCGTCATGGCCCATGTGGGATTGACGCCACAATCCATAAACGTTCTGGGCGGCTTCAAGGCGCAAGGGCGTGAACGCGCGCAATGGGCGGCTATTGAAGAGGATGCGAAAATAGTGGCGGAAGCGGGCGCGTTTTCCGTCGTTTTGGAAGCAGTGGCTGAGCCTTTGGCGCGAAAGATTACGGCGCAAATCGAAATACCCACGATCGGCATTGGTGCATCCGCCGCTTGTGACGGGCAGATATTGGTGATGGAAGACATGCTGGGCCTCAGCCCCCGCGTGGCAAAGTTCGTAAAAGAATTTGGCAAGGTGGGTGCCGCAATTGAAGGTGCCATCAGGATGTATGCTGACGATGTGCGCGAGCGGAAATTCCCGGAGCAGCAGCATACTTATCCGGTAAAAGACTAACGCTTCACCGCTCCCACCAAAAATTCGGCATTGCCGTCACCACCGTCTACGGGTGACGAAATGATGCCGTGAGTACTCCAGCCCTTTGCTTCCAGAAACGTCGCTACCTCGTCACAAACGCGCTTATGCTGCGCCGAATCTGTGACCATCCCACCCCTGCCCACATGCTCTCGCCCCACTTCAAATTGCGGTTTGATCAACGCCAAAAGTTCAGCACGTGGCTTCACCAATTCAAGTGCAGGAGCGAGTGCAAGTTTAAGCGGGATAAAACTGACGTCACACACAATCAGAGAAATATTTTCATCAACCTGTTCGTTTGACAAATCCCGTGCGTTCAAACCTTCATGCAGAGTTACCCGGGGATCAGATGAAAGCTCGCGGACCATTTGGCTATGACCGACCTCTACTGCCGTCACATGTGCCGCACGGCGTTCCAAAAGAACCTGCGTAAAGCCCCCAGTTGATGCGCCAATGTCCAGCGCACATCGGCCTTCGACTGAAATTTTGAAGTGATCAAGGCCATGCAACAACTTTACCGCAGCACGTGAAACATAATTTTGGGCGATGTCGTGAACGCTCAACACATCCACGTCAAAAACACCTTGTGAAGGTTTTCGCGCCGGCTGGCCATTCACCAACACCGTGCCACGCAAAATAGCATCGCGTGCGCGTGAACGGCTTTGGCATAAGCCCCGCGCCACCAATGCCTCATCCAGTCTTTGTGAACTCACTCCACATCCAATGGCGCTGTGCCGGTGGGCTTGCCTGATGGATCAAGCGTGATTTTTTCAATGCGCGCCTCGGCTTCTTTCAATTTTGCTTCGCAATGCTTGCGCAAAGCTTCGCCGCGCTCATAAATCTTGATCGACTCTTCAAGGTCAACCTTGCCAGCTTCAAGCCTCGCGACAATGTCTTCAAGTGCAGCCAGTGCCTTTTCGAAAGACAGTGCGGAAATGTCAGTGGCCTCGGTCATCAGAGTTCTTCCTCATCATCTTCAAAATCGTCGAGCGGATCGTCCAGCATACCCGTATCGCCATGCATCAGAGCATGTACATGCACTCCCACGGACCCCGCTAAACCTTGCAAATCATAGCCGCCTTCGAGCACTGAAACAACACGGCCCGAACAGAATTGGTCGGCGGCTTCCATCAGCTTCAACGTGATCCAGGAAAAATCCTCTTCCGTCAATTGCAAGCTCCCCAACGGGTCACGCACATGGGCGTCAAAGCCCGCAGAGATAATGATCAGGTCAGGTGCAAATAAATCCAGTGCGGGCAAGATTATGGTGTTCATCGCCTCGCGGAATTCTGATGAACCATTGCCTGCCTGCAATGGTGCATTGAAAATATTGCCAACACCTGTTTCATTGCTGGACCCAGATCCGGGATAGAGCGGCATCTGGTGGGTGGAGCCATAAA
Organism: Hyphomicrobiales bacterium; assembly: GCA_031376985.1. Taxonomy (GTDB): domain Bacteria; phylum Pseudomonadota; class Alphaproteobacteria; order Rhizobiales; family Aestuariivirgaceae; genus Aestuariivirga. Next base: position 187 of record JANMEM010000298.1, on the reverse strand, counting down.
ACAAATCCGGCTCCGACCAGAAAATATCCTGCGTCCCGTTGCCGTGGTGAACGTCAATATCCACGACAGCAACACGTTCGACGTTGTAACGGTCCCGCGCATATTTGGCAGCAATGGCGGCGTGATTGAAAAAACAAAAACCCATGGCCTTGTTATGCTCGGCATGGTGACCGGGCGGACGGGTGGC
>JANMEM010000274.1:0-9936 GCA_031376985.1 Hyphomicrobiales bacterium | reverse complement strand
GGGCCGGGGGTGTGCCTGTGGCGCAGCCGCCGGTGGTGGGGTCGCGTACGAAAACGGGGACTTTGGCCAGATGGTCACCTGCTGCAAACCACGCTCGGCAGCGGTCTGCCGCTGCGTCCTGCACGCAGCTTCTGGTCCATTCCCAGACATTGCCTTTGACATCAGCAATGTTTTTGGAGGTGTGACCAAAGCTGCCCGGAGGTTTCAACTTCGAATCAGTTTTGCCCTCGCTGCCGTAGGTGGCGGCCCAGGCCATGCGCGGGTCGGTGAACAGTTTTGTGGTGGCGGCAATCGGCACTTCCGAAAAGGAATACCATTGTTCGACGCTTGGCAATTGAACGGGGAGGCCTGAACGCTTTTGTGCCCAGGCGACAAATTCCTGCGCGTCCAAGGCGCCGATGCCTGTGATCGGATAATTATCACCAACAGCGCCCAAGCCGGGTTTCGGCATGAAGGCGCAAGCGCCTTCGTTGAAGCACTCACGCCATTGGGCAATTGTCACTTCATGCGGCATGACTTTCAGGCCATTGCCCGAATCCACCCATTGTAGCTCGAGTGAAGGCGGTTGCGGCGGCGCCATGCGCAGCGCAGCAACGGCCAGAACCGAGAGCAGAAGAATGGAGCGGGCACCCGGCATGTTTACATCGTGAAGGCGGCGGGTTTTGAGACCAGCATCATCAGGTCGTCATTCCATTCGCCTTCGACCACAACATGGGCTGTTGCACCCAGCATGACGGCTTCGATGAGGTTGTGGTTGACGTAGGCGTAAACACCGGGCTGGCGGAATTCATAGGCCATGGCCCCGGCAGAGCCACCGCGAATGAACCAGGTTTCAAGCCCGGTTGCAGGCGTGTCATTGAAGGAGCCGGTTTCCCACACAAGGTCGCCATGGCCGCCGATCAAATGCGGTCTGCTGTCGCGATTGGCCTGTGAATGGATGAACAATATTTTTTCGCCGACCTTGGCTTTCAAGGCGTTGTCTCCGGTCAGTGCGCCCTTGGCCCCGTTGAACACAACGTGGGTGGGAACAAGTCCGCGCATGACGGTCATGGCGTCATCCATATTTTCGCCTGCCATTTCGTATTTTTTGTAGGCTCCGCTGGCGTCGCGGGGAATGTAGTAGTCCTGCTCACCCACGTAATAGACGCGATCATAGCTATAGGGTTTTCCGGCGGCGTCCTTCAGTCCGTCGCGCGGCAATACCATCACCGCACCATTCATGCCGTGGACAACATGATAGGGAATCATGATGTCGCCCGGTGCGCAGTGATAGACGAACACGCCGGGCTTTATGGCCTTCCAGCGCAGAACAGTTTGCTCGCCCGGCAGAACCTTGGTCAGTGCACCGCCACCCAGCGCCCCGGTTGAGGCATGAAAGTCGATATTGTGTTCCATGGTGTTGGTGGGAAGATTGCGCAGGGTCAATTCGACATAATCGCCCTCATGCACGATGATCAGAGGACCGGGGACCGAGCCGTTATAGGTCAGGGCCCAGACTTCCGTGCCTTCGTCATCGAGGACCATTTTCTTTTCAATGATGTCGAAGGTCACTTCGATGATTTTTGGGTCCGGGCCTGCGGTTTGTTCGTGTATAGGGGCAAAGGGCGGGGCGACCATGACTTGTTTGACGCGCTGTAGACTGGATACGTCCGCGACTGCTGCAGACACATTTGTTGGCGTCATAACAAGTGATGTTGCTGTTGCAAGGCCCGCGAGACTGGTTGCGGATGTGGTGAGGAAGTTTCGACGCGTCGGGTGCGGAATATTGAGGTCGCGGAACATGATGTTCTCCATTGCTGCTATCCCCAAAAGATAAGAGGGCTGGCGAGATGTTCTTTGATCTGGATCAATGCGGTGCGGATTATTTTTTTATAGGATGGACACCAAGGAGACGCCCGATGATGTCACATAAAATTGGTCCAATATCTATTCTCGCAACATTCATGTTTGCAGCCGCTGCCCAGCAGGCGCTGGCTGACGGAGACGCCGTCAAAGGTGCTGTCGTCTTCAAAAAGTGCATGGCCTGTCATGACGCTTTGAAGCCCGTGAAAAAAATAGGCCCGCACCTTGTCGGCTTGATCGGCAGACCCGTCGCTAATATTGAAGGCTACACATATTCTGCTGGAATGACTGCATTCGCGGCCACACTGCCCGTCTGGGATGAGGCGGCGCTCAACACCTATCTGGAAAATCCAAAAACTGTTGTTGTCGGCACGAAGATGGCGTTTGGCGGTCTCAAAAAGCAGGAGGAACGCCTCGATCTCACTGCATATCTGAAGTCACTCAAGCCGCAGTAACGTCACTGAATTCCTGAAGTCTGTTCACGTCTGGAATTTCGAGTGTCCGGTTGTTGACCGCAACAATAACGCCGGAATTTCGGAGCTTGGTCAGTTCGCGGCTTATGGTTTCAATCGTGAGGCCGAGGAAGTCTGCAATGTCGAGGCGGCTGAGTGGCAGGTCAATCAGCAGGGGGGCGGAGGCCTGTGCATGTTCAGGGTTTATGCGGGTGGCCACATAAAGTAAAAATCCTGCCACGCGTTGGCCTGCAGTTTTTCGGCCCAATGACAACATCCAGTTATGGGCTTCTTCAAGTTCCCGCCCTGCCTGACGGTACAAGCGGTGTTCAAGCTCTGGATTGGCCTTGACCAGATTTTGCAACGCACTGCGCGAGAACGAGCATAACTTCAATTGGGTTGCCGCTTCAATATCACAATCACTGTGATCGCTGAAAGGACGTCCGACAAAATCCGGTGCGAATTGCAGACCGACAATCTGGCGGCGTCCGTCGGATGTGAGTTTGCTCAATTTTACGACACCGCTCAGAATGTTCGAAAAGCGCTGTTCCATTTCACCCTCGGCAACAATGGGTGTGTCTGCCTCCAGTGTGTGTTTGATAGTGTGGCGGCTCAATGTGACAAGCTGTTCTGGCGTAAGTGCGCCGCAGACCCCTTTGTGGCGGGCTTCGCAAGCCCTGCACAATACCGGCACATCTGAATTGTGAATGTCCCGGCGAGTGACTGTTGGAGTGTCGGTTGGCATGCCTTGGGTGACCCGGTCATTTCTTTGTTGGGAAATTGCGATATGGCGTCCTGGAAGGGACCACGACAAACTATATATTTCAATGCGTTCGATTGTCCAACCCGTAAAAATCCGCTTTTGATTCTGTAGGCGGAAATCGAATGCTGTCCAACCTATGCTTGGTCGAGAATCAATCTATACTGGGCACCAGCAAACCACGTGATTTTCCCGTGATGTAGTTGGCAACTTGGATCAATCTGTTGTCGGATCGAACCGAAGTATTCCAGCCACTCGAGGTGCGGAGCACAAATCCGATGGATGGTTCGCGCCATCCATGACTTGAACCTTTGTGAAATCAAACGGGCTGATACCCTCAATGCAAGCGACGTTGATGCCGAATTGGCTGGGGTTTGAGCGTCGCTGGTGATGGGTATAGATGCCGCATGTCTTGCAGAAATAGTGTTTCGCAGTTCCCGAATGAAATTGATAGATCGTCAGGTTATCTTCGCCTTGGATAAAGGCGATATCTGCGAGTTGCGCCGTGACGGCTATTGCACCGCGCATCCTGCAAAAGGAACAGGTGCAACGGCGTATTGAGTTGAATTCGTCGGTCAGCCGGACGCGGAACTTGACAGTGCCGCAGTGACAGGCTGCGTTGTGCTGTTGCCTCCCGTCCAGCATGAATTGCCACCTTCCTCCAGTCAGCAGCTAGCTTTGCGCGCGGATCTTGTTGACCGTTCGGCCACCTTCTGCGGTCATGGAGCATTCGACGCGCATTTTGCTCTTGCTTGCAACAAGTGCTGCCAGCAATGCGGCCGCTGCGGGCAAGCCAGATGCATCCAGTCCCCTCAAGGAAAATTCTTCTGCTTTGCCCTTCTTGCCCTTGATGGCGAAGGCCACACCACCTGAACCAATTTCCACGTGCAGCAAACGGCCCGTGAGATGGGGCGCAGGTTCAATTGTAATGAGCGGCCTCTTGTCTTTCCTTTTGCCCTTCTTGGGTGCCGTCTTTACGATGGGCATTTCAACCACCTTTTCGGAAGTTTCAGGTGTCTTGATTTCGATCATTTCGTTTTCACCCATGTTATTCTCCTTGCACATCATGCGATATTGGATGTGCCATACATTACATGGGGTTAGGCTGTTTTGCCGAGCACATTGTCATGACAGTTTGATGACGGCTTTAGGCGTTGCAGAGTTTGGCGTGTTGAGCATAGCCGCGATGAGACAAACTGTTCTGACACAGCATTTGCTCTGAATGGGCCAAATGTTCGAACGCAGTGAACAATGAGGTGCGGGGGGTGACGTGAAAGCGCTTCAACCATGCATAAAGCAGTGTTTTCGTCACTACAGGCAAGCTGGAACAGGGGCCAAAATCAACCACATGAAGTTCGCCTGCGGGTGCCAGCCGTTTTGTTGCAGTCTGCAAGGCTTGTTGCCAATCCGGGATCATGGAAAGCGTGTAGGAAAATAAAACGCGGTCATAAACAGGTTTGCCGAAAGCTGACCCATCAAACCTCGTTGCATCGCCTTGCGCCAATTTCACGCGATGTTGCAGCCCCTGTCGTGTCACCGCATTGGCGGCGGAGACAAGCATCTCATCGGAAATATCGATACCGTAGATGACGGCGTCCGGATACTGGCGAGCCAGTTGCACAAGGTTGCGTCCTGTTCCACATCCGATTTCCAGCACTGAACCACCAGCGGGAACTTTGAGTGCCGAAATCCGTTCATTGCGGCCTAATAAATAGTAGGCGCGTGTAAGGTCATAGAAGTGGCGTTGGACGCGATACATGCTGTCCATGCGTTGCTTGTGGTCATCCGCTGGCAGGTCTTCAGTTACTGAGTTGATAGACATGGAAGCCCCCATAGATTGAAGAACGATCCTGAGCATTCAACGTTGAGGACAAGTCAGAAAGATAGGTCCATTGCCCGAGGATGCTGTCAGCAACGCGGCCCGGAAGAATGGTTTGCTCACCAGCGGTTCTGAAAATAACGCGGGAATCTGGTGCGGCTGATGCTGTGATTGCGGACCATAACGCATTCAACTGATCATCGTTCATCCAGTCCTGCGCATCCAGCAACACGAAGCGATGCGCCGAGGCTGCGGGCATGGCTGCAATAGTGTCTGTGAGCGATGCATGCAGCATGGTGACCCGATCAACGCGTTTTTGCAAAAGGGCAAACTGCTTCTTCTGCAAATAGGGTGGCAAAGGTCCGGCGGCACTTGGAGCGTAGCCACGGTTGAAGGCCTGCCAGGCGAAATAATTTTCTGAGATGGGAAAACCACAGGCGAGTTTTTCAAGCCGGCCACGCAATACTTGGGCCATGGGTTTGCCTTCTGACAGCGATTCATACTGCGATGGAGGAATGCCCAAACCAAACAATGAAGCGCGATATCCCGTCAGCCATTTCACGATAGGTTTGTCAAACAATGGTGCTATTTCCTTGTCGAAATAGGAGCGTTGTTCCGCAAGGGTTTCGCACAGAGTCAATCGGTTCAAGTCCTTGCCGACGATCCGCGACAGCAGATGACCAGCACCAATGAAACGACCGAGCAAGCCGCGGCGATAGATATTGTTGGTGAAGCGTGAGAGACGGCGACGGCCTGTTGGCAAGCGGCTCTCCCAATAGCGGCGGGTTTGGCCATCAATATTTTCACGCAGGTATTCATCGTAGTCGACGTAGTTTTCGCGTGACTTGGCTTCTCCAAAAAAACGGTAGAAACTTTGCCAGTCCGGCAAATTCCTAAGCCCGGCGATCTTCAATTTGACCAGCGCCACATGAGCCGGGCTTAAATCTACCGCAGTAATCCGGGCAGGATTTTCGGTGAGATAGCTCAACACATTGCAGCCACCTGATGAAATGGCGACCACATGGTGGTGCGGCTGAAGTGCCATGGCCTTCATGTCAACCACCGGGTCTTCCCAGATCTGGGAATAGACAAGACCATTGAAGGCCTTGGAGAACATGCGTTCCAGCAGGCCGTCAACTGAAAACTTTTGATTTTTGTGAACAGCCTTGTTCAACAATTTCTGGGCGTGTTTGCGAGGTTGCTCGAGTGTCAGTGCTGAGGTCATGGCGCTTCCAGGATTCGGTTTGTGACATGGCTGGAATAAAATCTTCATGTGACAGAATCGTCTCGATTGACCGTGTGGGGGTTTTGCACCGTCATCAAGCTTTCATGAAAATCAGAGAGCGCTTGCACATCACACGCAGGACGCACCATGTTTCAGAAGCCCGAGATGACCAAACGCTACCGTGCCATTTTCATCTCGGATATTCATCTGGGAACACGCCGCGCTCAGGCCGAAGCTTTCCTTGATTTTCTGGGCAATACGGAATCAGAATACCTTTATCTTGTTGGCGACATTATCGACTCTTGGTCACTGCGCCAGCACTGGCATTGGCAACAGAGCCACAATGACGTCGTCCAGAAACTTTTGCGCAAGGCCCGCAAGGGCACCAAGCTTATCTACATTCCCGGAAACCACGATGAAAACTTCCGCGACTTCGTGAATTTGCGCTTTGGCAGAGTAGCAGTGCTGGAAGAAACCATTCATCTCACCGCAACCGGAAAACGCTATCTTGTTCTCCACGGCGACAAGTTTGATGGCGTTGTGTGCTTTGCGCCGTGGCTGGCGAAGCTGGGTGACCAGGCCTATGAAGTTTCGATGTCGCTGAATGCCGTCGTCAATAAAGTTCGACGCTTTTTCAAATTGCCGTATTGGTCACTCTCAGCATTCTTGAAGTACAAAGTGAAAAAGGCGGTCGAGTTTCTGTCGCGTTTTGAAGAGGCAGTGGTGCGGGATGCCAAGTTGCGACACTGTGACGGTGTCATCTGCGGCCACGTCCACACTCCTGACGACCGCATGATCGATGGCATTCATTATTTGAACGATGGCGACTGGGTCGAGAGTTGCACGGCACTTGTCGAACATCACGACGGAAGATTTGAAATTATCAACTGGTATGGTCGCGTTGCGGCACTCGTTCTGCAGCCAGCCGCCAAGGCGCAGAATAAGCCATTCGAAGTGCCGATTACGGCCCTGCTTTTCTAGGGTTTTGCACCGTCACACAACCTCAACATGAGCGACATCCAACTGTGTTGCAGTCTGTGTTCACTGCAATGCAACAAGGATGACCCAACATGCTTCAAGTTCAAAGTCTCGGAAAGACCTTTAACGGCAAGCCAGCACTGCAAGGTGTGAATCTCGATATTGAAGACGGCTCCTTTGTCGGCGTGATCGGCCGCTCAGGTGCTGGCAAATCCACGCTGCTGCGCTGCATCAACCGCCTCGTCGACCCGACCGCAGGACGTGTTGTGTTTGACGGCCAGGACGTAACTGCTCTTCGCGGCAAAGCTTTGCGCGACTGGCGTGCCTGCTGCGGAATGATTTTTCAACAGTTCAACCTGGCAGGCCGATTGGACGTGATGACCAATGTGTTGATGGGACGTATCAACTCCCTCAACACCTTTAGTTCCATGCTTGAAGTGTGGCCTGAAGCTGAAAAGGTGAACGCCATTCGGGCCCTGGTCCAGTTGGACCTCGCGGACTTTGCCGGCCAGCGGGCGGAAAGCCTGTCCGGCGGCCAACAGCAGCGCGTCGCCATTGCCCGAACACTGGTTCAAAATCCGAAAATTATTCTCGCAGATGAACCCGTGGCCTCACTTGACCCGCGCAACACGCAAGCCGTGATGGATGCGTTGAAGCTGTTGAACCAGAAATCCGGTATCACGGTTCTTTGCAATCTCCATTCCCTTGAACTTGCACGCTCCTATTGCTCACGCCTGATCGGCATGAAGGCAGGTCGCGTGGTGTTTGACGGATCACCTGAAGTCCTGACGGATGACGCCATCGTCGATCTCTATGGGCTTGAGGCCAATGACGTGATCGACGTGCCACCGCAGGCCGCCGCACGACCACAGCAACTGGCTCCAGCTTTCGAATACGCAGCTTGAGCGCAACAACAATCCAATAGGAGATCATCATGATCAACCGTCGTCATTTCATTCAAGGTACGGCTGGCCTCGTCGCTGGTACGTCATTCGCACTTCCAGCCCTGGCTGATTGGAAAGCAGACTATAAAGAATTGGTCTATGCTGTCGTGCCTGACGAAAATGCCACGGGTGTTGAAAAGCGTTATGAAGCTTTCGTGAATTATCTGTCGAAGGAACTTGGCGTTCCAGTGAAACTGCGCATCGCCAGCGACTATGCTGCTGTCATCGAAGGTCAAATCGCTGGCAACATTCACATTGCAAAATATGGTCCAGCATCCTACGCCCGCGCCTTCATGAATGGTGCCAAGGTTGAACCTTTCGCCATGGAAGTGAACAAGGATGGCACCAAGGGCTACTATTCAGTTCTCTATGTGAAGAAAGACAGCCCGATCAAGTCTATCGAAGACCTCAAGGGCAAGAACCTTGGCCTCGTCGATCCAAACTCCACGTCAGGCAACAACGTGCCACGCTTCGCCATGGACAAGATGGGCATTGATCCTGAGAAATATTTCTCTAACGTTGTCTATACTGGCAGCCATGAGAACGCCGTTATCGCCTTGCAACAGGGCACGGTTGATGCCGCCTTCAATTGGTGGAACGATGAAAACGAATCCATGCTGATGCGCATGGAACGCAAAAACATGGCAAAGTATGCCGACTTCCGCATCATCTTCAAATCAGACATTATCGTGAACTCACCTTATGCTTATTTGACGACCTTGCCTGAAGATTTGCGTGGCATGATCCGCGATGCATTCTTCAAGATTGAATCAAAGGATGCGGCAGCATTCCAGGCCGTAACCGATGGTCAGCAACAGTTGTGGCAGCCAACCACACACAAGGACTATGAAGTGATTGTCGATCTGAACAAGTTCGTTGACGCACTGCGCAAGAAGTCCTCTTAATTGTCTTGAGAAAGGGCCCGTTCACTAGAACGGGCCCTTTTTCTTTCAACACACCAGATTGAAAATGGCCACTGCAACCATCTCACACGTTTCAAGCATTGACAGCTTGCTGGCGGCTTACGAGAAGTCGATAACGAGGCAACGCCGGACATTCATTCTAGCAAACCTCGCTTTGGCGGCAGCTGTTTTTTTGGCGGGCTGGATGGCGGAAGTTGACGTCGCCATGTTCCTGCAGAACGTTCACAAATTTCCAAACTATATTGGCCGCCTGTTTATTCTGGATTCCGGACCCGCAACTGGCAGTCTGGTTTTGTATGATATTCAAAGTTGGTATTGGGGCCTTTCGAAGTGGCTTTCCAAACTGGCTGAAACTTTATTGATTGCCTATGTCGCCACATTGATGGGTGCCATCGGCGGTTTCTTTTTATGTTTCCTGGCGGCCGGAAATCTCGGCGTTTCAACACCCGTGATGTTTGCAACGCGCCGCTTTCTGGAATTCTGCCGCACTGTTCCAGATCTCGTCTTTGCGCTCATTTTCGTACTGGCCTTTGGCCTGGGGCCGATGGCGGGCGTGCTTGCACTTTCAGTACATACGCTCGGTGCCTTGGGAAAACTGTTTTACGAAGTACTGGAAAATATCGACCAGAAGCCAGTGGAGGGCCTGATTGCCAATGGCGGATCGTGGACCAAGACGATGCGCTTTGCCGTGCTGCCACAAATCATTTCAAATTTTTTGAGCTACGCGCTTCTGCGTTTTGAAATCAACGTGCGTGGCGCTTCCGTCATGGGCTTTGTTGGTGCAGGCGGCATTGGCCAGGACCTCATCGAAGCCATTCGCAAATTCTACTACCCCGACATTTCAGCGATACTGGTTCTGATCATTTTGACGGTAACCATCATTGACGTGTTCACCGAGCGTTTGCGCCACCGCTTCATTGCACAAAATCACTAGGCAAGGGAACAGATGCTACCGCAGGAACAATCTGACGAAGCCCTCCGCCAACGCTATGC
>JANMEM010000197.1:0-14947 GCA_031376985.1 Hyphomicrobiales bacterium | reverse complement strand
GCCACCCAGTTCAGCCGTTTGCTCAGCTCCCGGCCGCAGCATGAGGTGATAAGTATTGCCAAGGATGATATCGGCGCCAGCATCTTTCACCTGGTCGAGATATAATCCCTTCACGGTGCCAACGGTGCCGACGGGCATGAAGGCAGGTGTTCGAATGTCACCACGGCCTGTATGAACCGTGCCGCGCCGTGCAAGTCCGTCCTGTTTGTGCAGTGTAAATCCGAAACTTTGAGTCATGGTTCGGGCCATAGCAGGCTGGCGTCGCCGTAGGAATAGAACCGATAGTGGTTTGCAATGGCATGGGCATAGGCGGCCTTCATGCGATCCGTTCCAGCAAAGGCGCAGACCAACATGAACAGCGTTGATTTGGGCAAATGGAAGTTGGTGATCAAGCCATCAGCGGCGCGGAATTTATAGCCGGGCGTAATGAAAATATCAGTGGAGCCGGAAAAGGCCTCCAGACCTGAGGCTTCAAGCAATCGCAAAGATGTGGTGCCGACTGGAATGATGCGACGCCCTTCAGACTTTGCGCGTTTTAGCCGCTCTGAGATTTCAGGTGAAATACTGCCCCACTCATGGTGCATTTTGTGATGGTCCGTATCGTAACCTTGACCGGCAGAAAAGTTCCTGCGCCAACATGCAGGGTGACATATTCCTGTTGAATGCCAATATCTTGCAGCTTCTTCATCAAGTCAGGTGTGAAGTGCAGGCCTGCTGTTGGTGCAGCTACTGCACCATCATACTTGGCATAACTGGTTTGATAATCGAGGCGGTCTTGTTCATCCTGTGCGCGCTTGCCTTCGATGTAGGGTGGCAATGGTACCCTGCCCCATTGCATCAGGGCCTGATCCAACTCCGCATTTGCAACATCGAAACAAAGCGTCACTTCGCCTGCATCGCCCTTGTGTTCGACGGTGCCGGTGAGTTCGCCAAATTGAACTCTATCACCTTGCTCCAGCTTTTTGGCAGGCTTCACAAAAGCCTTCCAGCGTGCACCGTCTAATCGCATGTGAAGAAGCGCCTCAATTTTCGGGGTAGTGCCAAGGCGGCTTGTTCTGACGCCTGCCAGCGCTGCGGGAATGACACGGGTATCGTTGAAAACGAGAACGTCTCCACAGTGCAAAAGCCTTGGAAGGTCGGAGATTGTCCTGTCGTCCATTCGTTCGGACACACAAAGCAATTTTGCACTTTCGCGCGGTATCGTCGGTCGCAAAGCGATAGAGTCAGGCGGGAGTTCAAAATCAAAATCAGAAACCCGCATGGATCAGTTGGTCCAATCTTCCCAGACCAAACCCTTCACACGTGAAAACTCGCGCACATTGTTCGTAATTAAAGGCATCTTTCTCCGCAAAGCTTGTGCGGCAATAAACGTGTCATAGGCGCCAATTGCCTCTCCGCGTGACAACAGTTCAGCATGTATTTTTGCAGAGGCGATTGCATCATCCGGCTCAAAATGCGCTATCTCTGACACCCCCTTCATAAACGCGTCTACTCGCTTGCGAGCGCCTGTCGGATTTTCACTTCGCAATACAGACAGCTCAATTTCATGCAACACCACCACCGACAACAGGAATCGTGTGCCATTCGACCATTCGGCATCCATGCGAAGTTCAAGTTTTTCAACAGGTTTCCGAATGGACTTTGACACAATATTTGTGTCGAGAAAAACGAACCTGTTCAAAATTTCAGTCTTCATCGAAAAGATTTTTTGAAGGTGCGGATAAGGGGTCTTGCATCCTGTCTTCCATGAATCCGCCTACGTCGGGCAATTGTTTCAATTCTGCAAATATGTTCTTCCAAGAAACAGGAGCGTTTGCAGTTGGTCGCAGCGAGACAACTTCACCCTCCTTCCATATCTCAACTTCCTTGCCCTCCATGCGAAATTCCTTCGGCAGCCTTACGGCTTGACTGCGTCCGTGCTTGAAAAGTTTGGCAGTGGTTTTTGTCATGAAAATCCCCAATTGGTATCTATCATTGATATACACCAATTTGAGAAGAGTTTCAAGTTCAGGCCTTCACATCAGCCGCAATTTGCGCCTTTGCAATCTTGTCTGGCTGTTTCACGGGTTCGCCGCGCTTAATGGTGTCGACGATGTCCATGCCATCCGTCACGCGGCCCCAAACTGTATATTGCTTGTCAAGAAATTTGGCTTCGTCGAAAACAATGAAGAACTGGCTATTGGCAGAGTTTGGATTGGACGAACGGGCCATGGAGCAGGCACCACGCGTATGCGACTCCGCCGAAAATTCGGCTTTCAGGTCAGGCTTTTTTGAGCCGCCCATGCCTGTGCCGGTGGGGTCACCACCCTGGGCCATGAAGCCTTCGATGACGCGGTGGAACACCACGCCGTCATAAAAGCCGTCACGTGCCAATTCCTTGATGCGGATGACGTGGCCCGGTGCCAAGTCCGGCCGCAGTGTGATGGTCACGCGGCCTTTGGCCTTGCCGCCATGGTCTGCGATGTCGAGGAAAAGGGTGTTTTCGAGGTCAGACATTATTGTACGGTCACTTTCGTCATTGAGTCAGGATTGTCCACGGGTTCGCCGCGCTTGATTTTATCGACGCAGGCCATGCCTGCTTCGTCGACGTTGCCCCATACGGTATATTGGTTATCCAGAAAACCACCGTCAGCAAACATGACGAAGAACTGGCTGTTGGCTGAGTCGGGGTTGGCACTGCGGGCCATGCCTACGGTACCACGCGCGAAATGTTCGGGAGTGAATTCAGCCTTGATATCAGGCTCGTTGGATCCACCAGTGCCTGCGGCAGCGGTGTTGCCACCAGCCTTGCCGAATTGCACATCACCGGTTTGCGCCATAAAACCTTCAATGACGCGATGGAATACAACATTGTCATAGGCACCGGCGGCAGCAAGCTTGGTGATCTGGGCCACGTGATTGGGCGCCAAATCGGCACGCAGTTTAATATTGAAGCTGCAGCCGAGGCTGGTCTCTACTTTCAAGCTCTCTGCGGCAAAAGCGGATACCGACATAGCTGCAAGGCAAAGCCCTGCGAAAATCATTTTTTTCATGGGAATCTCCAGTTAACGGCATGCCCCTAGCCTACCCGTAAACATGGCGCAACTTCGACGACGTCAAGCCAGCAATGCCTTATGCAAAACCAGTTCGGCTTCCTTGGGCAGAAACAGCGAAATATCGCCACCCATTCTGGCAATTTGCTTTACCAGTGATGATGCAATCATACGGGTTGCGGGTGAGGCCGCCAGAAACACGGTTTCCAGTTCTGGCACCAACGCCCCATTCATTTGTGCCATTTGCACTTCATAGTCAAAGTCTGAAGCGTCTCTCAAGCCTCGAACGATGACATGTGCCTTGGCCTTTTTGGCAGCATCAACGGCCAAGCCATCAAATGTCACGACTTCAATTTTCAAGCCAGTGTGTTCGGCGATTGGAAGTGTGCATTGGGTGACAAGATCAATTCTCTGCCCGGCATTCAGCAGTGCCTTTTTGGCATCATGAATGCCGACGCCAATAACCAATTTATCCACCAGTCGCCCCGCACGTGCAATCACGTCGAGGTGGCCAAAGGTGATGGGATCGAAAGAACCGGGATAAAAACCAATGCGAGCCATGCCTGAACAATGGCACATTAGGACAATTCCCGAAAGACATGGATTTGAAATCAAGGCTAGTGACCTTGAAAAAAGACTGTGTTAAAAATTGAGCCCGGGGCAAGGGAAAAAACTATGAGCTGGCGTTTCTTTCAGGCGGCTTCTGCCGTTGTACTTGCATTTTCATGTGGCTTTTGCAGTTCATCTTTTGCTGCTGATGCGATGGGTTCGGTGGTAGCCGTTCAAGGCCGCCCGGTCGCTGCCGGGCCGTCAGGATCTAGGCCACTGTCCGCAGGGTCAGATGTATTTGAAGGTGACACGGTTACCGTCGGAGACGGAAATGCTCAATTGCAACTGGATGATGGAACAAAAATTGTTGTCGGCCCGTCCTCACGGTTGGTCTTGCAGGCTTATCTACGTCGCAATAGTTCCACCGCTTCAAAAGTCGGCATAAAAGCATTGCGTGGTACATTCCGTTTCATCACCGGCACCAGCCCGAAATCCGCATACAACATCAATACCAGCAACGCGACGATCGGCATTCGTGGTACCGGACTGGATTTTACCGTGACAGACCGGACGCTTATTGCCGTTTTGGAAGGTGCTATACGCGCACGGGGCAACAACGGTGGTACTGTCAATACGCAAGCAGGTTGCGGTGTGGCTGAAGCCGGCGGCGGTGCCACCAAAGCGAGGGAATTGAACGGGGAAGAAAAAGCCAGCGCCCTGCAAAATCAATTGCCGTATGTAACTGATCAGAGCGGGCTTGATTCCTCCTTTTATCTGCCCATCAACAATTGTCTGACATCCCTTGGTGAGAACCAAACTAACCCCGGTTTGACACCGCTACAGCTTCTGCCCTTAGTTCCGGCAATTGTAATACCGGCGGTCATTTTGGGCACAAAGAGCGACCAAGAGACGCCGGTATCCCCTGAAGGAACAACTACGCCTGACCCTTTCCCCAATTGCGACTCACCGCAGGCTTCGGTGTCATGTGATTAGATTTCAAGACGCATCTGGATGTGAAATTATCGGACTTGGAGCATTCAGTTTCAGTTCATAGGGTGGTTTCTATTGTTGCGACATGGTTGTGCAAAGAGTATGCTGGGCACGTCGCAAGGATGGAATAATGTGGTTTAGATTTTACACAATTCTTGTGCTGCTGCTGTTATCGCCATTGATGACCGTTGAAGCCGTCGCGTCCAAGCGTCTTGCTCTTGTCATCGGCAACAATGACTACAAGGAAGTGTCAAAACTCGACAAAGCCGTCGGTGATGCGACTGCCATTGGCGCGAAACTGTCCGCTTTGGGTTTCGATGTTACGACTGCGTTAAATCTTTCGCGTAGGGATTTGAACCAAACACTTTCGAAGCTCTATGGGAAAATTGAACCCGGTGACACGGTCGTTATTCAATATTCCGGTCATGGCGTGGAAATTGCCGGTCAAAACTACCTGCTGCCAACTGATATTCCACTGCCAACAGAAGGAGGCACCGATCTTCTGAAATCCGAGGCATTGGCCCTCAACACGCTGGTTGAAACACTTGAACAGAAGGGTGCTGGTGCCCGCATTCTGATTATCGATGCGTGCCGCGACAATCCATTTGCGGCTGGTGGCACAAGAGGTCTGGGTGGCACACGTGGACTTGCAAACGTTGCAACGACCAAGGGTACTTTCATCATGTACTCGGCTGGTGCGGGACAAACGGCCTTGGACAGATTGAGTGACAGCGACGGCGACCCGACTTCGGTTTACACGCGCGTATTGCTTTCACGCTTGGGTTCGCCCGGCATGAAACTGCGGGATCTTGCCGCTTCAATTCGGGATGATGTGGAAACATTGGGAAAATCAGTCGGTCATGAGCAACGCCCTGCCTACTATGACGACTTGCCGGAAAATTTTGTGTTGGGCACCGATGGAGATGCCGCTGCCCCGCAAGAGGCGATTTATGTTCCGCCGAAAATCGTTGCGCCCATTCCCGTCGCCCCGTCTTTAAGCGAAGAACAGGCTTACAAACTTTCCGAGGGAATCAACACTGTTGACGGTTGGAATATATTTCTCGAACAACACCCCAGTGGCATTTATACGCCTTACGCCAAGGCGGCCCGCGAAAAACTCATAAAGGCGTCAGTGGCCAAGCCAAAGCCTGCACCTCCAGCTGAGGAAAAAGTGGCAATTGCGCCCACGAAAGCTGTACCAAAACCAGAAGCCGAGGGATGCAATCGGTTTGGCAAGGTGCGTGGTTTGGATGTCAACGGAGATAACTTCCTCTCCGTTCGCACCGGCCCTGGTACCGGATTTGAAGAAATAGACCGTATTTATACAGGAAACGGCGTGTCGATTTGCAGCAGCCAAGGCAAATGGCTTCGCATCAAGTATAGTGGTGGCCGCGGCTGGGTTTATGGAAAATATGTATCGCGCTGATGATTGCGGCAGGTTGCCACTGCGTCTGAACATCGGCTGATGTTGGACCCCGAACGCGCTATGACGGTAAGCATGTATGAAATCACCAGCCGAAACTGGAAAAGAGCGTTATGGCG
Organism: Hyphomicrobiales bacterium; assembly: GCA_031376985.1. Classification (GTDB taxonomy): domain Bacteria; phylum Pseudomonadota; class Alphaproteobacteria; order Rhizobiales; family Aestuariivirgaceae; genus Aestuariivirga. The sequence goes on along the minus strand of JANMEM010000197.1, from coordinate 8,834 downwards.
AGGGTTCAGGAAGTCGTGCCCTGCCTGCGGCAAAAGCCACATCTTCTCGTCTTACCTGGGGATAGAGTCGTCTTGCCTGCATTGTGGTGAAGCGCTGCATCACCAGCGCGCCGACGACGCACCGCCTTACTTCACCATTTTCGCCGTCGGCCATGTTGTGATTCCTTCTATGCTGTTTGTTGAAAAAATGTGGAAGCCTGAACTGTGGGTACATTTTTCACTTTGGTTGCCCCTGACGATGTTCCTGACGCTTTGGCTGTTGCCCCACTTCAAGGGTGCCGTGGTGGGCTTACAATGGGCGCTTCGCATGCATGGTTTCGCCTCTGAACCAGAAACCCAACAAGAACCCGTTAGAACTTGACTTTTCGCCACCCATCGGGTCTATCCCCATCAAATTCGAGTTTTGGAGACTACAATGGCAAAAGGCAACGTTATCAAGATCAAGCTGCAATCAACTGCAGATACTGGATACTTTTATGTAACGAAGAAGAACTCCCGCACCAAGACGGAAAAGTTCTCTATGACAAAGTATGATCCAGTTGTGCGCAAGCATGTTGAATTCAAGGAAACCAAGATCAAGTAACTTTGATTGTTCTCGTGTTTGAAATTGAAGCGCTGCATTGTCGGCGCTTTTATTTTGGCAGTACTTGAAAATAGAGAGCCGGCCCGAACATATTGCAAACGAGGAGGCCACTCGATTCGCGTCCGGACCGGCAGACCCATGGTTCAGGAGATGCGGCGGGCCTGAACCCTAGGCCATTTCACTGGGCTCGCGCCCTGAAATATGAAGGAGAGACGGCAACTGCTCTGGAGTGAGTGCCGCCTCTCCTTTTGGAGTTGGGTTTCCGATTTATTTGGTGCTGTCGGTCGCCCCTAATTCTTGTTAAAACTTATAGCTTTTTCGAGCCAAATCTTCCAGCGTAACCTATGGTAAACGCTGGGCAATCAGTTGTTAAGCTGAACAGGTAAGGTAAACGGCGCGCTAATTTTTTTGGTTTAATGCGGCTCTGCCACTTCCGTCTCGTCGATATCAATCGTTTCCACCAGATGCATTTCAAGGGGCTGCACGATTTCCGTCCCGTCCAAGGGGTCTTCATCGTCTGTGAGATCATCGGACATTTTCGGGAGCGGCATATCAAAACCGGGTGGCAAATTGCCTTCCAGCAATCCCGCTGCTTTCAACTCTTGCAAGCCCGGCAGATCGGTAATCTCGTTCAGGCCAAAATGGCGCAAGAAAGCATCCGTCGTGCCATAAGTCACAGGCCGCCCTGGTGTTTTGCGCCGTCCGCGCATACGCGCCCAACCAATGTCGAGGAGAATATCGAGAGTGCCTTTTGAAATGGCAACACCACGAATGTCCTCGATGTCAGCCCGTGTGACCGGCTGGTGGTATGCAATGATCGACAGTGTTTCCAATCCGGCCTTGGTCAACTTCTTTTGTTGGACTGTTTCACGCCGCAGCACGAACGACACTTCAGGTGACGTTCTCAGCATGTAGCTTCCGGCGATCTGCACCAGATTTACGCCGCGATTCTTGTAGTTCGCTGAGAGATCGTCAATGAGTGCCGTGACATCAGTCCCCTGTGGTAAAAATGCCGCGAGCTTTTCCAGACTCAAGGGCTCAGTTGCAGCAAACAACATGGCTTCGACAATGCGCAAATGTTGGTCGCGGTCCATCCGGGGATGGAGTGCAACATCGGCAGTTGTTTCAGTCAACTCGTTTTCGGGCGTATCCATCACCTGTTCCAGTTTTGCCTGGGCTTGCATAATCTATCCTTCATCAATCACGCTGCCGATGCCCTGCGCCGCAGGAAAATCGGTTGGAATGCTTCGTCTTGCCGAATTTCAATTACGCCTTCACGCGCCAATTCAAGGCTGGCTGTAAAACTTGAAGCACGAACCGAGCGGCGCGTTTCCGGCGGTACCATGTATTTTTCCAACCAGAGGTCAAATGTGCCCCACTCGTCCATAACTCCGAGAAGTCGCTCAAGTGTCTCACGCGCTTCCTTGATCGACCAGACCGCTTGTTTTTTAATTGTGTAGGTTTGGTGGACTATCTTGCGCTGGCGGCGGCTTGCATAGGCTTTCAACAGGTCGATCAGCGTATCGCCATATTCTTTCTGGGTTTCGATGACCAAGGGCTCTGGTGCACCACGCTCGAATACGTCCCTGCCAAGTTGCATGCCGTTCATGAGCTTTGCAGCAGAGTCACGCATGGCCTGCAATCGCTGCAAACGAAACGCAAGGCGTTGCGCCATATCCTGCGGCTGCGTTTCCCCGTCTTTGGGAGGCTGTGGAATTAAGAGACGTGATTTTAAATAAGTCAGCCAAGCCGCCATTACCAGATAGTCAGCCGCCAATTCCAGCCTCATGCGCGTCGCACGTTCAATGAATGCGATGTATTGGTCGGCAAGGGCCAAAATGGAAATACGGGTCAAGTCGATTTTGTGTGTGCGTGCCAGCTCCAGCAACACGTCAAGTGGTCCTTCAAAACCATCCAAATCAATAATGAGCGCGTCATCATCGGTTTCAGCCAAAATTTCGCGGCGCGGCTCGGATTCGCCGTCTGGCCAAGTCTTCGGTGTTTCTGGTGCTTCGTCCGACATGGTGTGAATTTACCCTGTCTCAACAGGGAATGCACACACCAAAACACATATTGTTGTTGGAATTAGCGGGTTTTCCCCAACGCATCACGACGTGATCATTGCAAACGCCGCATCCAAATCCTTCAGTGCCGTCTTGATCTCAAAACGAATTGGTTTCCGTCGTTGTTTCAACGCTGTTTTGGCCCGCGCCAGAGATTTGCCAACAAGCGGTTGAGCGGCTTCGGCGACCTGTTGCATTTCAGATAAAACGCCGTTGCAATGTAAAACCACGTCGCAGCCCGCTTCCAATGCAGCCGCTGTCTTTTCTGCAAAACTGCCGGACAAGGCTTTCATCGAAAGATCATCTGTGATCAAAAGACCATTGAATCCCAGTTGCTTGCGAATGACATCACGAATTACCCGCTTTGAAAGAGTGACGGGGTTGTGTTTGTCCAGTACTTCAAACACAACATGGGCGCTCATGGCCATTGGACAATCGGCAAAGCCCGCAAAGGTGCGGAAGTCCGATGCTTCGAGCTCGGCGCGACTGGCTGTAACCCGTGGCAATTCCTTGTGACTGTCAACTGTTGCACGTCCGTGGCCCGGCACATGTTTCATGACGGGCAAAACGCCACCGTCCAAAAAGCCAGCAACATGGGCGCGAGACAGGGCTAAAATGACTTCCGGTGAAGAATCATAGGCACGATCACTGATAATGGCGTGAGCATCAGGTTGCGGCACATCAAGCACTGGCAGGCAATTGACGGTAATTCCCACGCTTTCCAAATCCTGCGCCATGAGCCGCCCGACATTCCGCGCAGCACGCAGACCGTGGATCGGGCACTGTCTGTAGAGTTCGCCAAACTTTGCGGCTGACGGGTATTTGCGCCACTCCGGATTGGCGTTTGGGCCCATACGTTGCACGCGTCCACCCTCCTGATCGATGAAGACAGGAGCATCTTTGCGGCCCACTGCATCGCGGAAATCAGCAGTGAGGGTTTTGATCTGTGCGCTCGACCCACAATTGCGCTGGAATAGAATCAAACCCCAAGGCTGGGCACTTGAAAAAAAATCACGTTCTGTGCGTGATAAGGTGTGACCTTCGCATCCACTGATAAAAGATCTGATTGTTGTTTTCATGGTGGTCACCTGCAATTCTGAGTGTCAATGTCCCGTTCGACATTCAAACAGAAGTTGTCGGTAGAATTTTCGTCGGAATCTATTGCTTATGTCTTAACGGCTAACGCCTTTTTACAATGCAATCCCGCTCGCCTCCGGCGAACAATGAACTGCACACGCCATTTGCCTGTGCCTGGCTTGTCATGCGCCCAACACTCAACCGGAAACGTGTTGAACCACCCACTGTCGCTTCGCTGATAATCGGCGCAAAACGTCCAAGTGTGGCTGCGTGCTTCGCTTGTAGCCTTCCATATTCTGTGTTTGCTTCTGCGCGGGTGCGGAACGACGCCAATTGCACCACGAAATCACCACCACCAGATGCGACTTGCTCGTTGGACACTGGTGCCACGGGCTTCTTTTGTACGGCTTTGGGAGCTGGCGGCGGTATTTGATCAGCAGACGCAACATTTACAGGCGCTTCTAGTGCATCATCGGGTGTCTTTGAGAACAAGTCCGCCAAAGTCCGCTTTTTCTTGACAGGGGCCGGGTTAATCGGCGTTGGCACTGGCGTATCAACAGGTGCGTCATCAAACAGGCCCCCGCCTGCATCCTCGGAACGGCTCGCAGTTGTTGCTTTGTCGAGCTGTTTTGGGGTTGCAGGTTTAGGCGCTTTGGCAGGTGCCACAAGTACAACGGGCTTTGATCCCAATTTGGGCGATACAACTTTTTCCTTGACGGGTTGTGCTGCCTTCTTTTCGACTGTTTCAATCTTCTTTTTTGCAATGACAGGAACCGGGTCCACTGCATCGCTTATGTCTTCTGTTCCGCTCGCGATCGGTTCGCTTACCAGCGACCTTGTGTTGGTCGTTGCAACTGCAATTTCGCCGGGTGCAGGTGGTGCAGCAACAGGCGAAGGAGGAGCTTGAGCGACAACTGCCGCCTGGCTTTCGCCGGCGGCAGGTAGAATAAGTTCAGCAGATTGTTTTTCGCTTGCTGGGTCAAGGGAACCTTGCTGCCCGCCTGTTCCGCCAGGTGGCGGAGGAATGGGCAGTGGCACTGCATCTTCTCCATTGGTACCCGCAGGCGCGGGGTCAGGTGCAACCTGATTGGTCTTAGTCGGTTCCGGGATCGCCGCAGGCGTTTCAACGGGATCAGAAACGTCACCGCCCAGTACTTCCTGGTCGCCGACTATGCGATCATAAATTTGCTTCTTGGTCGGACTTGCGGCAGCAGAGGGCTGCACAGCGGCCGGTTGCTCTGCCTGCACTTTTGCAGGGGCTTCAGGTGCGGCAACAGCTGGAACTTCCTGTGTTGTTGTTTGCCCGGTGATCATGGGTTTCACATATTTCTGATAACCGAGAACACCAAGGCCAGCGAGTAACAATGCGCCTAAAAGCAGACCTGCCAGAATCCATGGCGCCTTTGAACGTGGCGCTTCATCTTCATAGCCATACTCAGCTTCGCGGTAAGCCTGCTGATAATCAGTGCTTGTTGGACGAGCTGAACCACGTGTTTGCGGCAGCTCATCATAGAATTCTTCTTCGTAACCTTCATTTTCAGAGGGTGCAGGCACAGGCCCGCGCAACGGCGGACGGTTCATCCGCGAAGATGCTGAATAGTTGCCGGGCGCTGCACCCTGCGCTGAGCCGTAGTCTTGCTGCGGCTGATAGTTCGCGTTCAACCCAGGTGTTGGACGCGGTGGCACATTCAGGCGAGGGCCAGGAGGCGGCGCATAACCGCCTTGCTGCGGTGGCAAGCCAAAACCTCTTTGCTGGGGAATGTAACCAGGCGGTGGAGCATATCCTGTTGACGGGTCAATTGGCCGATAAGGTGGCACTGGTTGTTGCGGCTGGCCATAACCTTGCGGATAGCCCGGCGGCATTTGTCCGGCAGGTGGATAGCCCAATGGTTGTTGAGGCTGATAGGGCGCTGGCTGCGGTCGTGGTTGAAAACCTGGAACCGCCGGATTCGCGCCACCGCCCAAAGGTGGACGTGCCGGAGACAGTTGCGGCTGAGGCTGAACCTGAACAGGTTGCACTGGTGGCGGAACGATTGTCGGACGGGAAGGTGGTGGCGAGGCTTTTGCTTCACCTTCTTCCGCAAATGTAAATTTGGGTTTGGGCGCTCCCGGCAAAGCGGACGGCGCTTTCGGAGGTACCACAATAGCTGGATTTTCCCCGCGTTGCTTGGCAACCTGCACACGCTGTTCGGCCAGCTTCGTTGAAGCATCCCGTTGCGAGCGCAGGCGTTCAGCCAATTTTTCTGGCGAAACCGGTGCGGGAGATATGACCTTTGCGTTGGCGCGTGGTGCCATGGGTGCAGGGCGAACCGCCGACGCTACAACAGGCGGGCGAGGTGCAGGTTTAACCGATGCAGCAGGTCGTGCAGAAACAGGCGTCGGTTCTTTTCGGAAATCATTTGAAATTTTTGGCAATTCCTTGCTTGCCTGCGCCCCGTTGGCTACAGGTGCTGAAGTGCCGCCCGGTGCATTACCTTGCGCGCCAATGCCGAGGCGTTCGCGCCAATTGCGCTTATCCTGGTCCTTGGTGTTGTCTTGGTCCATTTATCCCTTATGCCCCATTACATATCCTCGACCGGCCTCAGACCGAGAATCCTTAACCCATTGGCAATGCAATAGCGGATTGCGGCCAGAAAAGCGAGACGGCTCTTGGATAAACCTATTTGACCCTCTACAATGAACCGCAATTGCGGCGCTTCTTTGCCCTTGTTCCAAAGCGCGTGAAAGTCAGAGGCCAAGTCATGGAGATAGAACGATATTCTGTGAGGCTCATGGGCAAGTGCAGCGGCTTCGAGCATCCGTGGGAAAGCAGCAATTTTACGTATTAACCCTGTTTCCGATTCATCCGTAAGCAGATGAAAATCCACCGCTTTGGCGTCATCAACAGTGATTCCCTGTTCTTTTGCCTTCCGCAATACCGAACAAATCCGGGCATGGGCGTATTGCACATAAAAAACCGGGTTGTCCTTGGACTGCTCTGTGACCTTGGCAAAGTCGAATTCAAGCGGTGCTTCATTCTTCCGCATCAGCATCATGAAACGGACCACGTCGGACCCTACTTCGTCGACAACTTCACGCAGCGTGACGAATTCCCCTGCCCGTTTCGACATGCGCACGGGTTCGCCATTGCGGAACAATTTCACCAACTGGCATAGACGTACCACCACATCGATGTTTTTGTTGCCCTGCAATGATGCGGCAAGTGCCTCGAGCCGCTTTACATAGCCGCCGTGGTCTGCGCCCAATACATAAACCAGCTCGGTAAAACCACGGTCTATCTTGTCTTTTGTATAGGCCACATCAGATGCGAAATAGGTGTAGGATCCATCTGATTTTTTCAGGGGCCGATCAACGTCATCACCCAATGTGGTTGACCGGAACAGAGTCTGCTCACGATCCTCCCAATCCTCCGGCACTTCGCCCTTGGGCTTTTCGAGACGGCCTTTGTAGACATGACCTTTGCTTTCAAGATACGCGATCGTACGGTCAACGGCACCGGAAGTGTGTAACGACTTTTCAGAGAAGAACACTTCCTGCCGAATATTCAACGACGCCAAATCTGCACGGACAAGGTCCATCATCATGGCAATGGCTTTAGTCTTCACGGTTTCGAGCCATTCTGTTTCGCGCTTGTCTTTGAGCGACGCGCCAAATTCTGTTGCAAGCGCTTGACCTACCGGAACCAGATAGTCTCCGGGATAAAGTCCTGCCGGAATCTCACCAATATCTTCGCCTAGGGCTTCGAGGTAGCGGAGATAAGCAGACCGCGCCAAAACATCTACCTGCCCGCCTGCATCATTGATGTAATATTCCCGTGTCACGTCATGACCTGTCACGTCGAGAAGTGATGCCAGTGCATCACCAAACACCGCGCCGCGAACATGCCCAACGTGCAGTGGTCCGGTTGGATTGGCTGACACATATTCAACATTGACCTTGCGGCCCTGACCCAGATCAGAACGTCCGAACTTTTCTTGCTCTGTGAAAACCGCAGTCAATACCCGTGGCCAGACCTGCGCTTTCAGTTTTGCATTAATGAAGCCTGGTCCTGCAATTGAAAGCGCGTCCACATCAGGTGCCAGTGCCAATTTGCTGACGACCATTTCGGCAACGGCCCGTGGATTAATTCCTGCGGGCTTGGCAAGCACCATGGCAACATTGGTTGCAACATCACCATGGCTCACATCACGTGGCGGCTCTGCTGCAAGCTTTGAAAGATCAAGCCCCGGAGGCAACTTGCCTTCATCTTGCAACGCAACCACTGCCGCCCCAACGTGGGCCTGAAATTCTGCAAATATATTCATGTCAAACAACCAATTGGTAAAGCAGCGCCCCTAACGGAAAAGCGGATCAAGGTCAAACAAACGCTTGTGCTGGTCAAGTGCATAACGATCTGTCATGCCTGCAATAAAATCGCACACATGCCGTGCGCTATGTCGCTTTTCGCCAGCACCTGCCAACTCGCGCCAATCCTTTGGCAGCAGTTTTTCATCGTTCATATATGCGTTGAACAGGTCTGCGATGACGCGTTGTGCCCTCGCCATAATATCAATCACGCGGGGATGGCGATACATTTGTTGTGAGAGAAATTGTTGAAGCACACGATTGTATTCCCGCATCTGCGCCGAGAACTGCACCAAAGCCTCACCCGCGTTTTGCACTTCTTCCACCGACTTTGGTTTGGCGCGTGCGAGGTTCTTCTTCGACTGTGCCAATACATCCTGCACCATGGCGGATATTACCCGGCGCACGGTTTCATGCACCAGTCTATTGTGCTCAAGGTCAGGATAGAGTTTCAATACTTCGGCAAGTGCAGTACCCACCAGAGGTATGTCGCCAAGGTCGATGACCTTGAACAGCCCTGCCCGCAGTCCATCATCAATGTCATGGGCGTTGTAGGCAATGTCATCTGACAGTGCAGCTACTTGGGCTTCAATCGACGCAAAGCGCGACAGTTCCAAATCATGTGCTTCGGAATATTCTATGATCGCAGCGGGAAGCCCCGTCTCCTGATATTTACCGATGGCATGACCCTCTGTGTCGGTGAGCGGACCATTGTGTTTGACCAAGCCTTCGAGTGTTTCCCATGTCAAATTCAATCCATCAAATTG